>SDZP01000146.1 GCA_004144935.1 Caulobacteraceae bacterium
ACCTCGACCACCGCCGGCGTTCCGGCCGGGGCGGCGACGTTTTCATAAGAGACCCCGGCCGAGGCCAGCGCCGACTTGGCCACGTCGCAGCTGCCCGTAAAGGCCGTCTTGCCGACCGGATCGAACTGGAAGGCGCAGGACGCCGGGTCGGCCACCACCCGCACCGGGGCGCTGTCCGTCGCCGCGGCCAGGGCCGGGTTGGCCGCCACGGTCAGGGCCTTGAACAGCGGGAAGATGGTCAGGGCCGCGATCAGGCACCCCGCCAGGATGACCGGCTTGCGGCCCACTTTGTCCGACAGCCAGCCGAAGACGATGAAGAACGGCGTCGCCATCAGGAGCGCGATCGCCACCAGGGTGTTGGTCAGCGGCCCGTCGACCTTCAGCGTCTTCTCGAGGAAGAACAGGGCGTAGAACTGCCCCGCGTACCAGACCACCGCCTGGCCCGCCGTCAGCCCGACCAGCGCCAGCACCACCAGCTTCAGGTTCCGGCCGTCGGCGAAGGCTTCGCGGAGCGGCTTTTTCGCCGCCCGCCCCTCGTCGACCATCTTCTGGAACACCGGGCTTTCGTTGAGCCGCAGCCGAATCCACAGGGAGAGGCCTAGTAGCAGGATCGAAGCCAGGAACGGAATCCGCCAGCCCCAGTCGGCGAAGGCGTCCTCTCCCGTTTGAGCGCGCACCCCCAGGATGACGATCAGCGACAGGAACAGTCCGAGCGTCGCCGTCGTCTGGATGAAGCTGGTGTAAAGCCCCCGCCGCCCCGGCGGCGCGTGCTCGGCCACATAGGTCGCCGCCCCGCCGTACTCGCCGCCCAGCGCCAGCCCCTGGACCAGCCGCATCGCCACCAGCAGGATCGGCGCCGCCACCCCGATGCTCGCATAGCTCGGCAACAGCCCGACCACGAAGGTCGAGCCGCCCATCAGCAGCATGGTGACCAGGAAGGTGTTCTTGCGCCCCCACAGATCGCCCAGCCGCCCGAACACCACGGCCCCGAACGGCCGCACGAAGAACCCCGCCGCGAACGCCATCAGCGCCAGAATGTAGCCGGTGGTCTCGTTGACCCCGCTGAAGAAGTGCTTGGAGATGAACCCGGCCAGCGAGCCGTAGAGGTAGAAGTCGTACCATTCGAAGATGGTCCCGGCCGAGGCCCCGCCGATGACCATGACATGGCCGCCGCGCTGCTGTTCCTGGCTCATCCCCGTCTCCCCGTGTTTCGCGCAAGGCTAGACCGAAACCGCCGCCAGATGACAGCGCCGCCTGCGGACGCTAGAACCCCCGTCCCGATTTCATGTCCAGACAGAAGACCGACCATGGCCGGCCACTCAAAATTCAAGAACATCATGCACCGCAAGGGCCGCGCCGACGCCGCCCGGTCCAAGCTGTTCTCCAAACTCTCCCGCGAGATCACCGTGGCGGCCAAGACCGGCCTGCCCGACCCGGCCATGAACCCGCGCCTGCGCCTGGCGGTCAACAACGCCAAGGCCGAGAGCCTGCCCAAGGACGTCATCGAGCGGGCCATCAAGAAGGGCCAGGGCGGCGACGCTGAAAGCTATGACGAGATCCGCTACGAGGGCTTCGGCCCCGGCGGCGTCGGCGTCATCGTCGAGGCCCTGACCGACAACAAGAACCGCGCCGCCGCCAATGTCCGCTCGATCTTCGCCAAGAACGGCGGGGCCCTGGGCGAGACCGGCTCGGTGGCCTTCATGTTCGACCGCATGGGCCAGATCACCTATCCCGCCTCGGCCGGCAGCGAGGACGCGGTCATGGAAGCGGCTATCGAGGCCGGCGCCGAGGACGTGGAGTCCGACGAGGAGAGCCACGTCATCTGGACGGCCTTCGAGGACCTCAACGCGGTCATCGACGCCCTGGCCGCCCAGCTTGGCGACCCCAAGACCACCGCAATCACCTGGCGGCCCAAGTCCCTCACCCCGGTCGAGGGCGACGCCGTGGCGACGATCATGAAGCTGATCGACACCCTCGACGACGAGGACGACGTCCAGAACGTCTACGCCAACTTCGACATCAGCGACGAGGACCTGGCGAAGCTGGGGTAGGGCACAACTCCCTTCCCCCCTCGAGGAGGAGGGCTTACTACCGAGCTCCTGTTTTTCCGCCGCGCCATACTCGGCCACGCGCACCTCAACCCCTTCAAACCACAAAACTATTCCCATCTTTCGCGAACGGGTGAATGATCCGCTCCCGGAGGGGTTTGCAATGGATTTTCTCGACGCTCGGGTCTTTCATCCCGAGTATTTTCTGCCACTCATCGCCGCCCTGATCGCCGGCAGCCTGATCGGCGTCGAGCGCGGCCATCGCGGCCAGCCGGCCGGGTTCCGCACCCACGCCCTGCTCTGCCTGACCAGCGCCATGCTGATGGTCGCCGCCAACCACCAGATCGCCTGGGTCGGCGGCGGCACGCCGCATGACGTCATCCGCATCGATCCGGTCCGCATGAGCCACGGCATCCTGACCGGCGTCGGCTTCCTGGGCGGCGGGGTCATCTTCCGCGAGGGCTTCACCGTCCACGGCCTGACCACGGCGGCCTCGATCTGGATCACCTCGGCGCTCGGCATCCTCTACGGCGTCGGCTTCTGGAGCGTGGCCATCGCCGGCACCGTGCTGGCCCTGGTCATCCTCAACACCTTCCGCCTGATCGACCGCGTCCTGCCGCAACAGGCGCTGGCCGAAGTCACTATCCGCTATGCCCGCGACTCGGCGCCCAACACCGCCGAACTGCGCCGCCAGATCCTCGAACTGGGCCTGGACCCCGCCCCCTTCAGCCACCGCCTGATGAAGAAGGGCAGCCTGATCGAACACGGCGCCACGGTCCGCGCCAAGAGCCGCGAGAAGCTGGACGAACTGGCCGCGATGCTGCGCGCCAACCGCAATGTCGTGGAATTCGAGATCGCGCCGAGGAATCACTGACGCCCGAGGTCAACCTCAAGACTCCCTTCTCCCCTAGCGGGAGAAGGTGGCCCCGAGCCGACCTTGGCGCAGCAGGCCCTTTACCACGTTTGCACTTTCTTCAGACTCGTCGCCAATGTAGGGAAACATATGGCGAACACGATCCGCATCCTCGGGCTCGATCCGGGCCTTCGCAAGACCGGCTGGGGCGTCGTCGACGTCGAGGGCTCCCGGCTGGGCTGGGTCGCGCACGGGGTCATCGCGCCGGACGACAAGGCCGCCTTCTCCGACCGCCTGCTGGCCCTGTTCGAGGGGGTCAGCGCCGTCATCGACACCTATGGGCCGCATGAGGCGGCCGTCGAGGAGACCTTCCTCAACACCAACGCCCAGTCGACCCTCAAGCTCGGCCACGCCCGCGCCGCCGCCATGATCCCGCCGGCCCGGGCCGGTCTGGTAGTCGCCGAATATTCGGCCAAGGAGGTCAAGAAGTCGGTGGTCGGCACCGGCGGGGCCGACAAGGACCAGGTCGCCTACATGATCGCCCGGCTGCTGCCCACGGCCGGCGGCCCGACCGCCGACTGCGCCGACGCCCTGGCCGTCGCCATCGCCCACGCCCATGCCCGCAAGGCCCGCGCCATCGGCCAGATCACCCACCACAGCCTGCGCAAAGCGCTGGGAAGAGTGGCATGATCGGCCGGCTGCGCGGCATCGTCGCCGAGATCGGCGAGGACGAGTGCCTGATCGACGTCGGCGGGGTCGGCTACGTCGTCCGCTGCGGGGCCCGCACGCTCAGCCGCCTGCCGCCGGTCGGCGACGAGACGGTGCTGCATACCGAGAACCCCTGGAGCGAGCAGATCGGCCCGCAGCTCTACGGCTTCCTGGCCCGTGACGAACGCCGCGCCTTCGTTCTGCTGCGCGCCATCCAGGGGGTCGGGCCCAAGGCAGCCATGGCCGTACTCGACGTCGCCTCCCCGGCCGAACTGGCCGGCGCCATCGCCCGCGACGACAAGGCCCTGATCGGCCGCGCCAATGGCGTCGGGCCAAAACTCGCCCAGCGCATCGTCACCGAACTGAAGGACAAGCCGATCAGCGACGGCCCCGCCATCTTCGCCCCGACCGGCCCGTCCGCCCGCACCGTGGCCCCGAGCGCCGCCGGCGAGGCGGTTTCGGCCTTGATGGGCCTGGGCGTCGCCGAGCCGATGGCGCGGCGGGTAATCGAGCAGGCGCATCTGCGGCTGGGCGAGGACGCGGATGTCTCGGCCCTGATCAAGGCCGGCCTGCAGGAGTTGGGGCGGTGAGTTTCCACTCCACTCCGCTCATCCCGGCGAATGCCGGGACCCATTTCGTAAGGCTGGGCCGCCCGACGGTTATCTCGGACCTGCCTGCCCCGTCCGCACTCTATGAAATGGGTCCCGGCATTCGCCGGGATGAGCGGTGGAGGGGTGCAGCGCCCGTCCTGCAAAGCTCCGCCAGGAGCGAAGCAGGATGACCCGCATCGTCTCCCCCGACCAAGCGCCGGCCGAGACCCCCGACAAGGCCATGCGGCCCCAGACCCTGGCCGAGTTCGTCGGCCAGCAGGGGGCCAAGGCCAACCTCAAGGTCTTCATCGACGCCGCCCGCAATCGCGGCGAGCCGCTCGACCACGTCCTGCTGTTCGGCCCGCCGGGCCTCGGCAAGACCACCCTGGCCCAGATCGTCGCCCGTGAGCTTGGCGTCAACTTCCGCGCCACCAGCGGGCCGGTGCTGGCCAAGGCCGGCGACCTGGCCGCCATCCTGACAAACCTCGAGCCCAACGACGTGCTGTTCATCGACGAGATTCACCGCCTGTCGTCGAGCGTCGAGGAAATCCTCTATCCGGCCATGGAGGACCAGGTCCTCGACCTGATCATCGGCGAGGGCCCCTCGGCCCGCTCGATCCGCATCGACCTGGCCCCCTTCACCCTGGTCGCCGCCACCACCC
Source organism: Caulobacteraceae bacterium (assembly GCA_004144935.1). Lineage (GTDB taxonomy): Bacteria > Pseudomonadota > Alphaproteobacteria > Caulobacterales > Caulobacteraceae > Caulobacter. The sequence goes on from SDZP01000146.1 coordinate 4,862, forward strand.
GCGCCGGCCTGCTGGCCACCCCCCTGCGCGACCGCTTTGGCATCCCCATCCGGCTGGAGTTCTACACCCAGGCCGAACTGAAGCTGGTCATCGACCACGCCTCCCGGAAGATGGGCATCAAGGTCAGCGACGACGGCGCCGCCGAGATCGCCGCCCGCTCGCGGGGCACGCCACGGGTCGCGGGTCGCCTGCTGCGCCGGGTCCGCGACTTCGCCGCCGCCGACGGGGCCGAGGTGATAGACCGGAAGCACGCCGCCCGCGCCCTGGCCCGGCTGGAGGTCGACGAGCACGGTCTCGACAGCCTCGACCGCCGCTACCTGCGGGCCCTGATCGAGCACTACAACGGCGGCCCGGCCGGAGTGGAGACCCTGGCCTACGCCATCGCCGAGGCCCGCGACGCCGTCGAGGACGTCATCGAGCCCTATCTGATGCAGCAGGGCTTCATCCAGCGCACCCCGCGCGGCCGCGTGGCCTGCGGCAAGGCCTATCTGCATCTTGGGCTGGCTGAGCCGCCCACCCCGCCAGGACCGGTTCCGAAGGCGCAGGGGACCCTGTTCGGGGAAGAATAAGGGCAAAGGTCCAGGCGCTTCCGACGGGCGGTTAGCGCCCGCGGAGGCGAGAGCGGAGCATCGCGCGCTGGACGTCTGGCCGGAGCTCGGGCGCCGCCGTCGCGGCTTGTGCTTAAAACCCATAATGGGCTATTCAACCCCCGCCGGTAGGGGAACTTCGTCACGCCGTTCCGATTGTAGCGGATCAGGTCGTCTCGAGTTTGTGTCATTTCTCCCTTCCTCCCCGCCCTGATCCCGGAGACGCGTCTGCACTCCCCGCTGGATCATCGAACCTGCGTCGCCCGCCTCAAAGCCGGGATCGACAGCCCTTGGCTGGTGTTCGGCAGCAAGCCCATCATCGGCGAGGTCGGCCCGCTCTACGCCAGCCTGCGCCGCCGGGTGCGCTGGCGCAGCCAGTTAAGGGTCTGCCTGGATGTCAGCCTGCTCGGCGGCGGCGGCGTCACCACCCTGATATGCCGGCGCGGAATGCACCCCCTGGCCGCGCTGCTGGCCGGAGGCTGGTTCGGCCTGCTGGTCTCCATCGTCGGCCTGGTGAGCGTCTTCGCAGTGGCCGGCGGCCTGCTGGAGCGCTACTGGCCGTTCCTGATCATCGCGCCGACCCTGCTGACCGGCGTCGTGCTGGCCTTCCTGCTGTTTCGGGGCGACCCGGCGCGAGACCATGCCTTCCTCATCGAGCGGCTGGCCCGTATGACGGACGCGACCCCGATCTGAAGGCCTCTCGATGAGCGATCTGCCCGAACCGACCGCCGGCGTCTTCGTCGGCCGCGAGCACCGCCTGCCCGTGCGCATCTACTACGAGGACACCGACTTTTCCGGCGTCGTCTACCACGCCAACTATCTTCGCTATTTCGAGCGTGGCCGCAGCGACTTCCTGCGCCTGGCCGGCGTCTCGCACAGCGACCTGCTCGACGGCGAGCAGCCCATCGCCTTCGTCGTCACCCGCATGGAAGTCGACTTCCGGCGTCCCGCCCGCATCGACGACGCCCTTGTCGTCCGCACCACCTACGACCAGGTGAAGGGGCCCCGGCTGTTCATCAGCCAGACCATGACCCGCGGCGACGACCTGATCGCCCAGGCCGCCGTCAACGCCGCCTGCATCCGCCTCGACGGCCGTCCCTCGAAACCCCCGCCCGGCATGGCCGAGAAACTGCGCCCCTGGTTCGCCCCGACCTAGTTCGAGAATCCTCGCCGGTCGCCGTGACCGCCCCTCGGCCGCTCACCGGATTTTGCACGCAGCCGACGAGCCCGCGTGCATTCCGGTCACACCTGGTTAACCACTAGGGCACATGTCTTTTCGACGCCTTATTGTCACCAAAGCCACGCAGATGATGCGGGTAAGATAATCGCCGCCGGGGGAGCCCAGAACCGCGCATGGATACCAACGCCGTCTCGGCCGAGAACTTCTCCTTCATCGCCCTGTTCCTGCAGGCCGACTGGGTCATCAAGGGGGTGATGATCGGGCTGGCAATCGCCTCGCTGGTCAGCTGGGCGGTGATCATCGACAAGTTCGTCCGCTTCGGCGGCCTCAACCGCCAGGCCAACGCCTTCGAGGACAAGGTGGGCTCCGGCCGGCCGCTGGAGGAAATCGCCCAGGAAGCCGGCAACTCCAAGCATCCCCTGCCCCGCCTGCTGAATGCCGCTCTGCGCGAGTGGCGCGACGCCCGGGCCAAGGGCGTGCTCGGCGACACCCAGACCGCCCTGCTGATCCAGCGCATCGACCGCGTCCTCGACAGCAACATCGCCCGCGAGAGCCAGAAGGCCGAAGAGGGCCTCGGCACCCTGGCCATCGTCGCCACCGCCAGCCCCTTTATCGGGCTGTTCGGCACCGTCTGGGGCATCATGAACGCCTTCAAGAACATCGCCCTGGAGCAGAACACCTCCCTGCCGGTCGTGGCTCCCGCCATCGCCGAGGCCCTGTTCGCCACGGCGCTCGGCCTGATGGCCGCCATCCCGGCCTACATCGCCTACAACAAGTTCTCGACCGACGCCGGCAAGTTCGCGGCCCGCCTGGAAGGCTTCGCCGACGATCTCTCCACCGCCATCCAGCGCCGCCTGGCCGAGAAGGTCTAGGGCATGGCGCTGTCGAGCAACGACGCCTTCGGCGCGGGCGGCGGTCGCCGTCGCCGACGCGGGCGCGGCCGGCGCGGGGCGCTGTCGGAAATCAACGTCACCCCGCTGGTCGACGTCATGCTGGTTCTGCTGATCATCTTCATGATCTCCGCCCCGCTGCTGACCAGCGGCGTCTCCATCGAACTGCCCAAGACCGAGGCCGGCTCGCTGCAGGACCAGTCCGAACCCCTGACCCTGACGGTCAGGAAGGACGGCAAGCTGTACGTCGGCGAGGAGGAGGTGCCGTTCGAGGCCCTCAAGGCGCGTCTGGCGGCCCTGTCCAACGACAACGTCGAGCGCCCCGTCTATGTCCGCGCCGACGGCCTGGCCTCCTACGAGGTCGTGGCCCAGGTGATGGCGGCCCTGAGCACTGGCGGCTTCACCAAGATCAACCTGATCACCGACACCGGCGGCCCGACCAGCGGTCCCAAGCCCGACGCGGCCGCCGAATGATGCTGGCGGGGCGCGCCTGATCCATGGCTCGAGAGCGCGGCAAACTCGCCCCTGCCCTCATCGCCTCGGTGGCCGTTCACCTGGGCGTGGCTTTGCTCGCCCTGTTCGCCTGGCCCCATGAGTCCAAGCCGATCACCATGGGCTCGGTGCCGGTCACCATCGTCACCGACGGCCCGGCCGAACTGCGCAAGACGCAGGAAGGGCCGGAGGAACTGGACGCCCTGACCGAGGAGCCGATTCCGGAGCTGCCGCCCGAACCCGTCGCCCCGCCGGCCCCGGAGCCGGCCCCGACG
>SDZP01000552.1 GCA_004144935.1 Caulobacteraceae bacterium
CCGCCATCCTGGCCGCCACCCTGGCCGCCTGCGGTGGTGGTGGCGGCGGCGCCCCGGCTTCAGCACCGCCTCCGGTGGCGGTACCCCAGCCGCCCCCGGTGGCGGCGCTGCCGGGCAGCTACGCCGATCCGGTCCTCTATTCGGGCGCGGCCGCGGCCTCGCTGGCGAGCGCGCAGGAGGGCGCTGCCAAGGTCCAGGCCAGCATCACCCTCGATGGCCGCCCGCTCGCCTACACCGCCACCGCCGGCCACCTGACGGCCACCGACCTGCTCACCGGCCAGCCGGCGGCGTCCTTCTTCTATGTCGCCTATACCGCCGGCGCACTGCCGGCGGCGCAGCGGCCGGTCACCTTCTTCTACAACGGTGGGCCAGGTTCGGCCTCGATCTGGCTGCACCTCGGCTCCTTCGGGCCGCGGCGGCTGGCCACGAGCTTCCCGTCCACCGAGCCGCCGGCCACCCCGGTGCAACTGGTCGACAACCAGGAAACCCTGCTCGACCATTCCGACCTGGTGTTCGTGGACGCCATCGGCACCGGCTATTCGCAGGCGATCGCGCCGCGCACCAATGGCCAGTTCTGGGGCGTCGACCAGGATGCGGCGGGTTTCCGCGATTTCGTGCGGCGCTATCTCACCGTTAACAACCGGCAGGCTTCGCCGCTCTACCTGTTCGGCGAATCCTACGGCGCGCCGCGCACGGCGGTGCTGGCCAACCTGCTGGAAAGCGCCGGCGTGCGCGTGGCCGGCGTCATGCTGCAGTCGGCCGCCATGAACTACCACAGCAACTGCGGCATGTTCAATCCCGGCCAGGCCAGCTGCGAAGGCTATATCCCGAGCTACGCGGCCGTCTCGCGCTACCACCAGAACGGCAGCCTGCCGGCCGACTTCACGACGGTGCTGGAGCAGGCGCGCGCGTTCGCCGCCGGCCCTTACCGCAGCGAGGTCGGCGCCTTTATCGGCCAGGGCACGCCGCCCAGCGACGCCACCGTGGCGCAACTGGCCGCCTGGACCGGCCTGCCGGCCCTGACCTGGCGCCAGGATTTCTCGATGGTGCCGGGCGCCTACCGCGCGCGCCTGCTGCCGGGGCAGGTGATCGGACGCTACGATGCGCGCGTGAAGGCGCCGGCCGGCAGTGCGCTGGCGGCCGGCGGCGATCCCTCGCTGACGCTGGTCGGCGGCGCCTTCAACAACAGCATCCGCCCCTATCTGGAGACCGAACTGCGCTACACCGCGCTCACGCCCTACCTGGGCTCCAACAACGTGCTCAATCTCTGGAATTTCAGCCATGACGGCAAGACGCTGCCGGACACGATTCCGGACCTGGCCGCGGCCCTGACGCTCAACCCGGCGCTGAAGGTGCTCGCCATGAGCGGCTACCACGACCTGGCGACGCCGTTCTACCAGACCGAACTCGACCTGGCGCGGCTGGGCGCGGGCGCCGGCATCCAGATCCGCAACTACGACAGCGGGCACATGAGCTACCTCGACGATCGCGTGCGCCGCCTCTAGAAGGCCGACCTGCGCGCCTTCTACAACAGCGTATCGGTGGCACAATGAAGACCATGACTCCGTTTATCCTCTTTGTGGCTGTCGTTGGCGCGGCAGCCGCGCAGACCCAGGACCAGGGGCCGGTCGGCGTCGACGGCCAGCTGCCGCCGGCGCTGCGCAACCGTCCCGCCGAAGCACCGCCGGCGGCGGGCGCCGCGCTGCGCGCGCAGGCACTGGCCAAGCTCCAGGCCCAGTTCCGGGCGGCGGACCTGGACGGCAA
>SDZP01000553.1 GCA_004144935.1 Caulobacteraceae bacterium
GCGACAGGGTGACCTTCGACTCCTCGCCCTGGGCCAGGGTGTCGGGCACCGTCAGGGTGGTGCCCTTGATGGCCTCGGCGCTGACGGCGGCCGACAGGGCGGCCAGCTTGGGATCGAGCGGCGGCGCCACCGGCGCCTTGGCGACCGGCGGCAGGGCGGCGGGCTTGATCACCGGGGCCGGCGCGGGCGCGGCCTTGGCCACGGCGACGGGCGGCGCCACCTTCACCGGCGGCGGCGCGGGCTTGACCACGACCTTGGGCGGCGGCGCAGCGGCGACCCTGGGGGCCGGCTTCGGGGCCACGGCCCTGGGCGCCGGGGCCGGCCGGTAGGCCGGGGCGGCGGCCACATAGGCCTTCTTCCTGGCCTTGGGCTTCCACGCCGTCCAGCCACGGCTGGGGGCCGACTGCGGACGGGGGGCGTAGCGCTTGCCGTAGACGCGGCGGCGCTCGGCGGGGCTCATGTCCTCGGGATTGGCGATCGGGGCGTTGTGGACGACCAGGATGCCGTCGGCGTTGCGGTAGGAACGCAGCGGCGAGCCGGGCGCCCGGTGGCCGCGGGCCGCGCCCTTGCCGCCCGACAGGGCGCCGGACTGAGCGTAGTCGCCGGCCCCGGGCAGGGGACGGTATTTCAGATGATCGTACCTGTTGCCGTAGATCCGGCGGCGCTCCTCGAGCGGCAGGTTCTCGGGGTTGGGGATGGCCGCCATGCCGTACGGCGCGGGGCCTCCGGCCAGGCCGTCCGAGGAGGGCGGCGGCGGGGCCTTTCCGCCCATCAGTTCGCCGGGACCGCGGCTGTCTTCATAGGCCGACGGACCGGGGCCGCCATAGCCATCGTCGGGGGCGCCGCCGCCGCAGCCGGTCAGGCCGAGCAACGCGACGCCAGAGACGGCATAGGCCGCCGAAATCAACCACTTGTTCGCCACCGGAACCCCCGAACCCATCGCGATATGCTCCCGGCGATGTACGCCTCACCGGGAGAGAAGCCGGGAGGAAATCACGCCTTGGGGGGAACTCAAAAGGGAAAATTCACTTTTGGGTAACCACTTCCCCCTGGGCGCGAAACCTTGTGCACTCATAGAGCGCAATCGCCGCGGCGTTCGACACATTGATGCTCTCGAACCCCCCGGGCATGGGGATTTTGGCCAGCACATCGCAGTGTTCGGAAACCAGTCGCCGCAGGCCCTCGCCCTCCGATCCCATGACGATAACGGTGGGCGATCCGTCGAGCACGGACTCCAGGCTGTCGGTCGCCTCGCCGGCCAGGCCGACCGCCCGCCATCCCATCTCGGCCAGGGTCTCCAGGGCGCGGGAGAGGTTGGTCACCGAGGCGTGGGGGATCTTGTCGACCGCTCCCACCGCCGCCTTGGCCAGGGCCCCGGCCAGGGCCGGCGCGTTGCGGTCCTGCAGGATGACGCCCCGCGCCCCGAAGGCGGCGGCACTGCGGAAGATGGCGCCGACGTTCTGCGGGTCGGTCACCTGGTCGAGCATGACCAGCACGCCGGAGGCCGGATCGCCGATCTCCTCTATAGAGAGCGGCAGCAGGGGATCGGGCCGCATGGCGACGCCATTGTGCACCGCGCCGGTCGGCAGGGCGCGGTCGATGTCGCGGGGCTCGACGATCTCCACCTCCAGCCGGCCGAAGCGGGCGTTCAGCTGTTTGGCGCGGTCGGCGGTGGCGATGATCCGGCGCGGTTTGCCACGGACGGGATTCGCCAAAGCGGCCTCGACGGCGTGGACTCCCCACAGCCATTCTTTGC
>SDZP01000554.1 GCA_004144935.1 Caulobacteraceae bacterium
CGGCATGCCCTACCCCAAGAGCCCGCCCCCTGATTTCCTCGGCGCAGGCTGGGCGTTCCCGATCGACGCCGTCGGCGGCAAGGTGGCGATGAAGAGCGATGCGGCCCTGATCTCGCAGTCGATCGGGCTGATCCTGTCGACCTCACGGGGCGAGCGGGTCATGGAGCCGACCTTCGGCTGCGACCTCAAGCAGATGGTCTTCGAGGCCAACAACGCCCAGTCGATCCACCTGGCCGACCATGCCGTGCGCTCGGCGCTGCAGCAGTGGGAACCGCGCATCAAGGTTAGCAACGTCGCCGCCAGCGTCGACCCGGACAACCGCGACGTCCTGCTGATCAGCATCGACTACGTGATCCGCGCCTTCAACAGTCGCCACAACCTTGTCTACCCGTTCTATCTCGGAGGAAGCCGATGACCGACCCTGCGTCCGACCCCATGCGGGAGAGGATCGCCGTTCGCCTGGGGGACCTGCGCCGCGAGTACGCCGCCGGCGAACAGCAGGTCGCCGCGCTGGAGGCGCGCAAGGCTGAACTGACACAGACCTTGCTGCGCATCAGCGGCGCCATCCAGGTGCTGGAGGAAGCCCTGAGCGAGGCCCCCGCCGTGGCCAACGCCGCCGAATGACCGCCGCTGCGTCGAGCGACAGCGTCCTGACTGGCCTGGGGCTCGCCGCCCCGGTGCTGGACAGCCGCCTGCCCGACGACATCTACGCCGCCTGCCTGCTGGCGGCGCGCAGCAAGCTGCCGCAGTGGGCCGTCTCGTTCAGCGACGACCCGATGTACTTCGACCGGTCCGATCCGGGGCTGGTGATGTTCAAGCTGTTCGGGGAGCTGTTCCATAAGCTGAACACGCCGCTGAACGGCGTGCCCGACAAGTACGCCATGGCCTTCTGGGACTTCATGGGCGTGACGCTCCGCCCCCCCGAGGCCGCCGAGACGCCGGTCGCTTTCACCACCACCGGCAAGTCGGCTGTGGTGGTCCCGCCCCTGGCGCAGGTCATCGCCAGCAAGCAGCCTGGCCTGATCTTCCAGACCACCGAGGCGGTGAAGGTGTTGCCGCTAAGCCTCTCGGCCGCCATCGGCGTGCAGCCGGACGCTGACGCCTACGTCGACTATGGCCCGCGTCTGTCGGGGCAGGACGGGACCTTCAGCCTGTTCGGGTCGGACCCGGCGCAGCAGCCGTTCGCGCATGCGCTCTACCTCGCCGACCCGAGCTTCGATTTCGCCGGCCTGACCGGGACCCTGACCATCGCCCTCGAGGGGGCGAACCTCTACGCCGTCTTCTTCCAGAACTGGTCGAACGCGGCCGGCGCGGCGCTGAAGCCGGAGATGACGGTCAACGGATACGACACCCTGACCTTCACGTTCGCTGACCTGCCGGACCTGCCGAGCGGCGTCGTCAACGGCGTCAGCGCGCCCTGGCTCGCGGTCGGGCCGGCCACCGGGGCGCGGATCGTGCGCTTTCAGGAAGGGGTGCTGCCGCAAATCTATTCGCTGGCGGTGACCATCTCGCTGGACGAGGTCGCGGCCGACGCGGCGATGTACAATGCAGCTCCCGTCGACCTGAAGAAGGGCGGTCGGCCCTTCGGGTCGACGCCGGCGCTGAACGACAGCTTCTACCTGGCGTCCAAGACCGTCTTCTCCCGGCAGCAGGCCGAGATCGTCCTCGATTTCACCGGGCAGCCGATCGTCCTGCCCGGGCCCGTGACCCTCGCCTGGGAATACTGGGACGGGGAGGCATGGAGCGCGCTCAGCG
>SDZP01000147.1 GCA_004144935.1 Caulobacteraceae bacterium
GGCGGGTCAGGCCGGTGACATAGTCCTGGGTGCGGTCGGTGGCGTCCTTGTTGGCCCCGATGTTGGCGCCGACGATCCCTCTTCGCGGCCGTCTGGCCAGGCGGGCCGCGAAGGCCTCGAGCCCGGCGTTGTTGAAGCCCATGCGGTTGATGACGGCGCGGTCTGCGGTCAGCCGGAACAGGCGCGGCCGCGGGTTGCCGGCCTGGGGCAGCGGGGTGACCGTGCCGCATTCGACGAAACCGAAGCCGGCGTTCAGCATGGCGTCGGGCGCCTGGGCGTTCTTGTCGAAGCCGGCGGCGAGGCCGATGGGGCTGGGGAGTTTCAGGCCCGCCAGGTCGGTGGCGAGGATGGGGTCGGGCTGGGAGCGGTCGACGGGGCCGAGGCCGGCTTCAAGCCCCGCGATGGTCAGGCCGTGCGCGTCCTCCGGATCCAGGACATGCAGCGCGCGGGCGGCCAGGTCGTGGATCATCAGATATCCCTCCCCATAAAGGGAAGGGAGGGGCTGGTGGTCGTCCTCAAGAGAGCGTTCCCAAGATCAGGTGACCGTCGCCGTCCAGCGGGGCGTCGCGCTCCTCTATCGCCAGCGCCGGATCGAGCGGCTCGTAAAGATGCGGGAACAGGTCGCCGCCGCGCGACGGTTCCCATTTCAGGTTCAACGCTTCCGCCTCGAAGCCAACGATGAGGATGTCGTCCAGGCCGGCGAAATACTTGCGGGCCGTCTCGACCGCCTGGGCGCCGGTGGAGAAGTGGATGTAGCCGTCGGCCAGGTCGACCGCCGCCCCGAGGAAGGCCCCGGCGGCCTTGGCCGCGTCCCATTCTGCGCGGGAGACCAGCTTGTAGATCCGGGTCATTCGCCGCCGCCTCCGCCGAAGTCGGGTGCGTGGAAGAGGCCGTCATAGGCAGGCCGGCCCGCCTCGTCGAAGGTGAAGGCCGCGGCGCTGCTGGTGGAGAACTTCGCTTCCGCCCGGGCAATGACCGCCGCGCCGGCTCCGGCCTGGCGCAGCAGATAGAGGGCCAGCATGTGCAGGCCGGGGTTGTGGCCGATGACCATGACAGAGCCGGCCGTCTCGCCCCGCGCCTCGGCCAGGCTGAGGATCAGGCCCTCGGAGGCCAGGTAAAGCTCCCGGGTGACCTCGGACTTGGCGGCGGGGAAGGACGGGCAGACGGCGGCCCAGGTTTCCTGGGTGCGGGTGGCGGCGCTGACCAGGGCGAGATCGGGGACGAGGCCGCGGTCGGCCAGCACCCGTCCCATCAGGGCGGCGTCGGCCCGGCCCCGGTCGGTCAGGCGGCGGGCGATGTCGCCGCCGGGGGCGGTGCGTTCGGCCTTGCCGTGGCGCAGGAGGATGAGGCGATGCATGCGCCTAACTAACCCTGCCTGCCTGGTTGACAATCCCCATCCGGCGCGGTCATCGGAACCATGGACGGATCAGCCGATATCGGCCGTGAGGATGGCGGGGTCTGGACCTTCGGGCCCAGCCAGCCGCTGCGCCTGGATTCCGGAGCCAGACTGGACAATCTGGAGATCGCCTGGCGCAGTTTCGGCGCGCTGAACGCCGACCGTTCCAACGCCGTCCTCATCTGCCACGCCCTGACCCTGGACCAGCATGTCGCCGGCAAGCATCCGGTATCCGGCAAGGAAGGCTGGTGGACGCGGCTGGTGGGGCCGGGCCGACCCCTGGATCCCGCCGACTGGTTCATTCTCTGCTCCAACGTCATCGGCGGCTGCAACGGCTCATCCGGACCGGGTTCGATCGATCCGGCGACGGGCCAGCCCTACGGCCTGAGCTTCCCGGTCATCACCATCGGCGACATGGTCCGGGCCCAGGCCATGCTGGTCGAGGCCATGGGGATCCCGAAGCTGGCCGCCGTGGTCGGCGGCTCGATGGGCGGCATGCAGGTGCTGCAGTGGACGGCCGACTATCCGCAGCGGCTGGAGGCCGCCGTCTGCGTGGCCAGCGCCGCCCGTCATTCGGCCCAGAATATCGCCTTCCACGAAGTCGGCCGTCAGGCGGTGATGGCCGATCCCGACTGGCGCGGCGGGGCCTACGGCGCCGCCGGCGTGCGGCCGGAGAAGGGCCTCGCCGTGGCCCGGATGGCGGCCCACATCACCTATCTGTCGGAAGCGGCCCTGCAGCGGAAGTTCGGCCGCGAGCTGCAGAACGATGGCCTGTCGTTCGGCTTCGACGCCGACTTCCAGGTCGAGAGCTATCTGCGTCACCAGGGCGGCAGCTTCGTCAATCGGTTCGACGCCAACAGCTACCTCTACATCACCCGGGCCATGGACTATTTCGACCTGGCGGCGCCGCATGGCGGCGTGCTGGCGCAGGCCTTCCGCGAGGCGGTGGACGTCAAGTTCTGCGTCCTCTCCTTCACCTCCGACTGGCTGTATCCGACGGTCGAGAGCCGCCACATCGTCCGGGCGCTGAACGCGGCCGGCGCCGAGGTCAGCTTCCTGGAGATCGAGAGCGACAAGGGCCATGACGCCTTCCTGCTCGACGAACCTGTGATGGACGGGGCGCTACGCGGGTTCCTGGACTCGGTGAGGAGCCGCTGGTGAGGGAGGACTTCCGGGAGATCCTGCGGCTGGTCCGGCCGGGCGCGCGTGTCATCGACGTCGGCTGCGGGGAGGGCGAACTGCTGGACCTGCTGGTCCGGGAGAAGCAGGCGAAGGGTCGGGGGCTGGAGCTGGAGGCGGCCGGCGTCTCGGCCTGCCTGGCGCGGGGTCTGGCCGTGGTGCAGGGGGACGCCGACCGCGACCTCGACGCCTTTCCCACCCGCGCCTTCGACTACGCCATTCTCAGCCAGACCCTGCAAGCCACCCGCAATCCTCGGCATGTGCTGAGCGAGCTTCTGCGCATCGCCGACCGGGCGATCGTCAGCTTTCCCAACTTCGGCCACTGGCGGGTGCGCTGGAGCCTGATGGCCCGTGGCCGCATGCCCGAGACCCGGGCCCTGCCCGAACCCTGGTGGTCGACGCCCAATATCCACCTCTGCAGCCTGGCCGATTTCAACGCCCTGACCGAGGATCTGGACCTGCGCACCGAACACTGCGCGGCCCTGGCGCGGGGCCAGCCGGCGCGGCCGATCGATCCCGCCAGGGGCATCGAGAACTGGCGGGCCGAGAACGCCCTCTTCCTGCTCAGCCGTCGGGCGCCCGACCCTGATCCGGAACCAACGGACACGCCGCGCGATCTCTTCGAAGCATGAAGCTTCGCCTGATGACCTGGAACGTCCACCGCTGCGTGGGCGTCGACAAACGGTTGGACGTGGAGCGCTGCGCCCGGGTCATCGCCGCCTCGCGGCCCGACATCGTCGGGCTGCAGGAACTGGACGTCGGCCGCAAGCGCACCGGCCACGTCGATCAGGCCCATCGGCTGGCCGAGCTGGTCTCCATGCGCAGCCACTTCAACGCCGCCATGCACATCGAGGAAGAGCGCTACGGCGACGCCCTGATGACCGCGCTGCCGGAGCGGCTGGTGCGGGCCGGCCCCCTGCCCGGCTATCCCAAGATCCGGGCCCTGGAGCCGCGTGGGGCGGTGTGGATCGCCGTCACCCTGCCCGACGGCCAGGAGCTGCAGGTCATCAACACCCACTTGGGCCTGGTGCCGCAGGAACAGAAGAAACAGGCCACCGCCCTGGTCGCGGACTGGCTGGCCGACGAGAAATTCACCGCCCCCGGCATCCTGATGGGCGACTTCAACGCCACGCCGTTCCAGCAGCCCTACCGGATCATCGCCACCGCCATCAAGGATGCCCAGCTGCAATGGCCGGGGGCGCCGATGTCGACCTATCCCAGCGGCTTTCCGTTCATGCGCATCGACCACATGTTCGTCTCGCCCGGCATCAAGGTCACCAGGGTTGAGTCGCCTTTTGATCCGGAAGCGCGGAAGGCTTCGGACCACCTTCCTCTGGTGGTTGAGGTGGAGATCCCGCCACGGGACTCGGCAGGCACTCAAGCGCCTGCCTGATCCGGTCGCGGCGGGTCCAGGGCCGCCAGGCGTCGGACGGCGACAGGGGATCGCCGAGCGCCCAGCTGGCGACAACGATGCTTAAAGGGTCCAACGGCTTGCGGTCGACGGGCAGCAGCCGGCGCGGGTGGCCATCCAGCGCGTCGATGGCCCCGGCCACCGAGCCGATCTCGCGGATGGCGTCCTGGGTCTCGGCCAGACCCCGCCCGAAGTAGTGGCCGATCAGCATGGTGCGGAAGGCGGCGATGGTGCGACGGGTCTCGGCCCCCTCGGCGCCGTCGGCCGCCTCGATGACCGCGTCGACCTCGGTATCCAGGCCAGCGGATCGGTTGTTGAGGTTGGCCGAACCAATGCGCAGCAGGCGGTCGTCGAAGATCGACACCTTGGAGTGGACGATGATCGGCCGGTCATGGGCGGTTCGGGCGGTGAAGGCCCGGAAGCGATTGAAGCGGTCGGACCGCTCCAGCCGGTTGATGGCCCGGGTCCGGGCGCTGTCCATGGTCATGCGGTCGAAGAAGCTGGGGCTGGCGCTGGGGCCGATGGCGATCACCTCGGGACCGTCCGGTTCCTCCAGCCGCCGGCAGAGGGCGTTCACGATCATCGGCGAGGCCAGGTACTGGTTCTCGAGGAAGATGGTGCGGCGGGCCCGGGCGATGCACTCCAGGTGCAGCCGGTAGCCCTCCTGCGTCTCGGGGCGGTTGCGCCACTTGGGCTCGGTGCGGGTCAGCGCCACCTCGACGTCGATCAGATCCTCGGCGAAGCCGTCCGGCCAGGGGGACTTCTCGGCCATCTCGGGAATCGGCAGGGCGCCGCCGCCGCTGTTTTCCCAGCGTTCGGCGAACAGTTCGGCGGCGCTCTGGGCCACCGGACCCTCTGCCATCATCGCCACGTCGTGCCGGGCTGGATAGCGCTGGCCCCAGGGCAGACGGCGGTTGGGGTCGTGGTCGAGGTGGTCGCAGGTGTCCCAGCGGTCGGCGCCCAGGTCGCCGCCGCTGATGAAACTGAGGCGACCGTCGATGACCAGCACCTTCTGGTGATGGCAGGCGCTGGCCGGCAGGCTGCCGTCGAGCCGGAACTTGACGTTCGAGCCATCGAAATACTGCTTGGCCCGCTGACCCGGGAAGCGCTGGGTCATGGCGATGATCGGCGGCATGTCCCAAGCCAGGATGCGGACGTCCAGGGCCGGGTTGAGGGCCGACAGCCGGCGCAGCAGCTGGCCGAGGCGGTCGGGGTTCTGAGGGTCCCGGCTGCGCTCGACCCGGTCCGGTTCGAAGCGGGTCAGCGGATCGAACACCCAGGCCAGTAGCCAGATCGAGGTCTTGGCGCTGTTCATCGCCGCCTTGACGGCGGCGAAGTAGTCGGCCCCGTCGACGAGGAAGGAGACCCGGTCGGCGCGGTCTATGCGCCAGCAGGTGTCGCCGGGGATCAGCAGGGAATCTTCGCGGCTCATCCGGGCTCTCTGGTGCGTCGAGGCAGTCTAACGCGGTGGACGGGTAGAAGCTGCAATGCCTTGCAAAGCGCCCTCGTCTTGACGGCTAGAGGGCGCGCCAGCCGATGTCGGTGCGGTGGAAGCCGCCGGGGAAGTCGATCGTGCCGACCGCAGCATAGGCCAGGTCGCGGGCCTCGTGCAGGGTCGCCCCCAGGGCGCAGACATTGAGGACGCGGCCGCCGGCCGAGCGCAGGGTGCCGTCCGGGTCCCGCTTCGTGCCGGCATGGAAGACCACGGCCTCGCCGCCGAAATCGCTGCCGGCCCCGCGGATGACGGCGCCGGTGACCGGCGCCTCGGGGTAGCCGTCGGCGGCCAGGACGACGCAGACGGCGGATTCATCGCGGAAGGTCGGGCCGCTGAGGCGGGACAGGGTCCCGGTGGCGGTGGCGTGCAGCCACGGCAGGACGTCGTCGGCCAGGCGCAGCATCAGCACCTGGCATTCGGGGTCGCCGAAGCGGGCGTTGTACTCGACCAGTTTGGGGCCGCTGTCGGTCAGCATCAGCCCGGCGTACAGCACGCCGACATAGGGGCTCCCCTCTGCGGCCATGCCGCGCACGGTCGGGGCGATCAGCTGGTCGAAGGCCTGTTCCAGCAGGGCGTCGGTGAGGACCGGGGCGGGGCTGTAGGTCCCCATGCCCCCGGTGTTGGGGCCAAGGTCGCCGTCGTAGGCCCGCTTGTGGTCCTGGGCCTGGCCGAACAGAACGGCGGAGGTTCCGTCGCAGAGGGCGAAGAGGGAGACCTCCTCGCCGGCCATGAATTCCTCGATGACCACGCGGGCGCCGGACGCGCCGAAGCGGCCGCCCAGCATGTCGACGACGGCGGCGTCGGCTTCGGCGCGGGTTTCGGCGATGACCACGCCCTTGCCGGCGGCCAGGCCGTCGGCCTTGATCACGAAGGGGGCGGTCAGGGTGTCGAGAAAGCCGGCGGCGGCGTCGGCGGTTTCGAAGACGCCGTAGGCGGCGGTCGGCAGGCCGTGGCGGGCGCAGAAGTCCTTGGTGAAGGCCTTGGAGGTCTCCAGCCGGGCGGCGGACTGGCTGGCCCCGAAGCAAGGGATGCCTTCCTTGGCCAGGGCGTCGGCGATGCCGGCTTCCAGGGCGGTCTCCGGACCAACGACGACGAGGTCGGCGGCGATCTCCTTTGCCAAGGCGACGAGGCCGGTGACGTCGCCCACCTTGATGTCGCGGCACTCGCAGAGCTCGGCGATGCCGGGGTTGCCCGGGGCGGCGACCATCCGGCTCAGCATGGGCGACTGGGCGATCTTCCAGGCCAGGGCGTGTTCGCGCCCGCCGGATCCGATGAGAAGGACGTTCATGAGCGGGCGGTGTGGCGCAAGGCGCCGGGGGTGGTCAAGGCGGCCCGTCTAATCCGTCGCCCTTCGGGATGCCTCGGTCCGAACCCTGGAGAGGGTTCCGATACTGCCCATCAAGCTTGTCACCAAACTGTCACGCAACTGTCGCACAGGGCCTGCATAGGCGCGGCATTGGGAGCCTGCAGCCTCTCCTGCGACTCGTCCGGGCACAGAATGTCTTTCACCCTCGCGCTCGCCGTCCTGCTGGCCATCTCGGCCGGAGTCTATGTGCTGGGTCGGCGGCGCGCCGTCGCCTCCAGCGCCGGAGAGACGTTGCACAGCCTGCCGGGCTATTACGGGACCTGGGTGGCGCTGTGGACCGGGGTCCCGGCCCTGCTGATCCTTGTCCTGTTCCTGACCGCCGGGCCGCGCCTGGGCGAGGCGTTGATCAGCGCCGACCCGCCGGCCGCGGTCGCCCAGCTGCCTTCCGAAACCGCCCAGGCCTTCTGGAGCGACGCCCAGGCCATCGCTCACGGCAAGACGCCCAGCAATGTCCAGTGGACGCCCGAGCAGCGCACGGCGCTGGCCGACAAGGCCGAGCAGGCCCGCCAGTTCAACGGGTTCGCCAGCTTCGCGGCGCTCGCCCTGGCCGCCGTCCTGGCGCTCGGTGGCTTCCTGCTGGCCTGGCCGCGCATCAAGCCGGCCCTGCGGGCCCGCAACCGGGTCGAGGGCTGGATCAATCTGGCGCTGATGGCCTGCTCTGCCATCGCCGTGCTGACCACCCTGGGGATCGTCGCCAGCCTGCTCTACGAGGCGCTGCGGTTCTTCAGCACGGTGTCGCCGCTCGATTTCCTGTTCGGCCTGCAGTGGCAGCCGCAGATCGCCATGCGCGAGGACCAGGTGGCGGCCAAGGGCGCCTTCGGAGCCGTGCCGCTGTTCGCCGGCACCTTCCTGGTGATGATCATCGCCATGTGCGTGGCCGCGCCTGTCGGCCTGTTCTGCGCCATCTACCTGTCGGAATACGCCGGGCGGACCACGCGGGGGGTGATCAAGCCGCTGCTGGAGATCCTCGCGGGGGTGCCGACCGTGGTCTATGGCTTCTTCGCCGCCCTGACCGTCGGGCCGCTGTTCCGGGGCTTCTTCAACTGGGTCGGCAGCTGGCTGGCCGAGGGACCGCTGGACCCGCTGGGCCAGTACCTGATGGGGGTGCAGAACGAGATGGCCCTGACCGCCGGGGTGGTGATGGGGATCATGCTGATCCCCTACATCTCCAGCCTGTCGGACGACATCATCAACGCCGTGCCGCAAAGCCTGCGCGACGGCAGCTTCGCCATGGGCGCCACCAAGTCCGAGACGGTGAAGAAGGTGGTGCTGCCCGCCGCCCTGCCGGGCGTCTCAGGCGCGCTCCTGCTGGCCGCCAGCCGGGCCATCGGCGAGACCATGATCGTGACGCTCGCCGCCGGCCTGCAGGCCAAGCTCACCGCCAACCCGCT
>SDZP01000555.1 GCA_004144935.1 Caulobacteraceae bacterium
AAGTAATCTGGCATCCTTATACACCTCAAAAATACGCCGCCACTCCCATTTCCAGCCCGCCCCACCATCAAAAACCCAGCCCCGCCGGGCGTTTTCCGCCTCCTCGCCGAGTCTCGCCGATGGATGTTGGCATCCGGACCTGATGGTATACTGGTCCGACGCTTCGATAGGCGTCCGCCGGCGTTTCGGTGTCCGCACTCCAACCCCCGCGCTATACCTCGGCCCATGCGCCCGGAGATTCTCTTCCCGCTGTTCGCCTCGATCTCGACCCTCAAGGGCGTCGGGCCCAAGGTCGCGCCCCTGGTCGAGAAACTCGCCGGCCCGCTGGTCCGCGACGTGCTGTTCCTCAAGCCCCACAGCCTGATCCGCCGCACGCCCGCCACTTTCGCCAACCTCGTCGAGGGCGAGGTCGCCACCCTGGCCGTCACCATCGACGGCCACCTGCACCCGCGCAGCCCGCAACAGCCCTGGCGCATCCGCGCCTATGACGGCTCGACCGGTTTCGTCACCCTGGCCTTCTTCAAGGGCCACGGTCCGCATCTGGAACGGCAGCATCCGGTCGGCGCCAAGCGCATCGTCAGCGGCCGCGTCGAGCGCTTCGGGGCCGAGCTGCAGATCGTCCATCCCGATTACCTGGTGCCGCCGGAACGCGCCGCCGAGGTGCCGGAGATCGAGGCCATCTATCCGGCCACCGCCGGCCTCGCCGCCCGCACGGTGCGCAAGCTGGCCCATGAAGCGCTGGAGCGGGCCCCCGACCTGCCCGAGTGGCAGGATCCCGCCTGGCTGGCCCGCGAGAAATGGCCCAGCTGGCGCGAGGCCCTGGACCAGCTGCACAACCCCGGGAGCGAGGCGGACATCGCCCCGCTGGGCTCCGGCCGCCGGCGCCTGGCCTTCGACGAGCTCCTGGCCCACCAGCTGGCGCTGGCCCAGCGCAAGGCGGCCCGCAAGTCCGAGCCGGCTCCGGCCATCCTGGCCGGCTCCCTCGCGGACCGCCTGGAAGCGACCCTGCCCTGGAAGCTCACCGGCGCCCAGATCCGCGCTCTCTCCGAAATCCGCGGCGACCTGCAGGCCGGCGAGCGGATGAGCCGCCTGCTGCAGGGCGACGTCGGCTCCGGCAAGACGGTGGTCTGCACCCTGGCCATCGCCGACGTCATCGACGCGGGGCGCCAGGCCGCCCTGATGGCCCCCACCGAAATCCTCGCCCGCCAGCATTTCGAGACCATCGCCCCGATGCTTGAGGCGCAGGGCGTCCGCGTCGTGCTGCTCACCGGCCGCGACAAGGGCGGGGTGCGGGCCGAGAAGCTGATGGCCCTGATGGATGGCACGGCCGGCGTCGCCGTCGGCACCCATGCCCTCTTCCAGGACGAGGTCAGGTTCAAGGGCCTCAGCCTGGCGGTGATCGACGAACAGCACCGCTTCGGGGTCAACGAGCGCAAGCGGCTGACCGACAAGGGGGCCGGCGTCCACCTGCTGGCCATGTCGGCCACCCCCATCCCGCGCACCCTGGAGCTGACCGTCTTCGGCGACCTCGATGTCAGCCGCATCGACGAAAAGCCCCCCGGCCGCACGCCGGTGGCCACGGCGGCGGTTCCCTCCCCGCGCCTGCCCCAGGTCATCGACCGTCTGCGCAACGCGGTGTCCGAGGGCGCCCATGACCTTGCGCAGCTCGATGGCCCGGGTCTCGGCGGCCATGACGTCCAATTCCTCGGACTCCGAGACCAGCGGGCAGATCCAGAAGGCCTGGGCGCCCTCGG
>SDZP01000148.1 GCA_004144935.1 Caulobacteraceae bacterium
ATGATCGTCGCCGGCACCCTGACCAACAAGATGGCCCCGGCCCTGCGCAAGGTCTACGACCAGATGCCGGAGCCCCGCTACGTCATCTCCATGGGTAGCTGCGCCAACGGCGGCGGCTACTATTATTACTCCTACTCGGTCGTCCGGGGCTGCGACCGGGTGGTGCCCGTCGACATCTATATCCCGGGTTGCCCGCCCACCGCCGAGGCTCTGGTCTATGGCGTGCTGCAGCTGCAGAAGAAGATCCGCCGGACGGGGACCATCGAGCGATGAGCCTGACCCATGCCGAACTGGATGCGGGCCTCGAGGCCCTCGGCCAGTCCATCGTCGCCAACAGCGCCGGGGCCATCGTCTCCTATGACGTGTCGTTCGGGGAGCTGACGGTCAGCGCCCAGATGAACCGCATCGTCGAGGCCCTGACCCAGCTGCGCGATCACCCCGACTGCCGGTTCCACCAGCTGATCGACCTGTGCGGCGTCGACTATCCCGACCGCGCCCAGCGGTTCGAGGTCGTCTACCACCTGCTGTCGATGGTGAAGAACCACCGCATCCGGGTGAAGATATCGACCGACGAGGACACCCCCGTGCCGTCGATCGTGCCGGTCTATCCGGTCGCCGACTGGTTCGAGCGCGAGGCGTTCGACATGTACGGCATCTTCTTCTCGGACCACCCGGACCTGCGCCGCATCCTGACCGACTACGGGTTCCACGGGCACCCGCTGCGCAAGGACTTCCCGATGACCGGCTATGTCGAGGTCCGCTACGACGACGAGCTGAAGCGGGTGGTCTACGAGCCGGTGAAGATAGCCGAGTTCCGTCAGTTCGACTTCCTCAGCCCCTGGGAAGGCGCCCAGTACGCGCTGCCCGGCGATGACAAGGCCCCCCAGCAAGCTAAAGGGGAGCAGCCGAAATGACCGGCTCCAACGCGCCCGCCGAAGCGACCGACTTCTTCCGCGACGAACCGACCTCGCCGGCCGTGCCTGAGACTCCGGTCCGCAAGTTCAACCTCAATTTCGGTCCGCAACACCCGGCCGCCCACGGCGTGCTGCGCCTGGTGCTGGAGCTCGACGGGGAAGTGGTCGAGCGGGTCGACCCGCACATCGGCCTGCTGCACCGCGGCACCGAGAAGCTGATGGAGGCCCGCACCTACCTCCAGAACATCCCCTACTTCGACCGCCTCGATTACGTGGCGCCGATGAATCAGGAGCATGCCTTCTGCCTGGCCATCGAGAAGCTGGTCGGCATCGAGGTGCCGATCCGGGGCAGCATCATCCGGGTGCTCTATTCCGAGATCGGCCGCATCCTCAGCCACCTGCTGAACGTCACGACCCAGGCGATGGACGTCGGCGCGCTCACCCCGCCCCTCTGGGGGTTTGAGGAGCGCGAGAAGCTGATGGTGTTCTACGAGCGGGCCTGCGGCGCTCGCCTGCACTCGAACTACTTCCGGCCCGGCGGCGTCCACCAGGACCTGCCCGACCAGCTGGTCGAGGACATCGACAGCTGGGCCAAGGCCTTCCCGAAGGTCTGCGACGATATCGAGGGCCTGATCACCGAGAACCGCATCTTCAAGCAGCGCAACGTCGACATCGGCGTGGTGACCAAGGAAGAGGCGATGGCCTGGGGCTTCTCCGGCGTCATGGTGCGGGGCTCCGGCATCGCCTGGGACCTGCGCCGCAACCAGCCCTACGAGTGCTACAACGACTTCGACTTCCAGATCCCGCTGGGCAAGAACGGCGACTGCTACGATCGCTATCTCTGCCGCATGCAGGAGATGCGCGAGTCCACCAAGATCATCCGCCAGGCCTGTGAAAAGCTGCGCACCGTGCGTGGCCCGGTGATGACGGAAGACAACAAGATCACCCCGCCGCGCCGCGCCGAGATGAAGCGGTCGATGGAAGCCCTGATCCACCACTTCAAACTCTACACCGAAGGCTTCCGCACCCCGGAAGGCGAGGTCTACGCGATGGTGGAAGCGCCCAAGGGCGAGTTCGGCGTCTATCTGGTCAGCGACGGCACCAACAAGCCCTACCGCTGCAAGATCCGCGCGCCGGGCTTCCCGCATCTTGCCGCGATGGACTGGATGAACCGGGGCCACATGCTGGCCGACGTCTCGGCGATCCTGGGCAGCCTGGACATCGTGTTCGGGGAAATCGACCGATGATGATCGGCCTGACCGCCGTCGCCCTTGCGGCCCTGGCGGCGGCCATCGCCGTCGCGCGCGCCCGTCAGACCAAACCCGTACGCGTGCGAGCCCGCAAGGACCGCTGACGGCCGCCCGATTATTTTCTGAGAGATTCCGATGTCCGTCCGCCGCCTCGCCCAAGTCCAGCCCGACAGCTTCGCCTTCACGCCGGAGTCGATGGAGACCGTCCATTTCTGGCTGAACAAATACCCGGCCGCCCGCAAGCAGTCCGGCTCCATCCCCCTGCTGTGGATCGCCCAGAAGCAGGAAGGCTGGGTCTCGAAGCCGGCCATCGAGCTGGTCGCCCAGATGCTGGAGATGCCGGTGATCCGGGTGCTGGAGGTCGCGACCTTCTACACCATGTTCCAGCTGGAGCCGGTCGGTAAGGTCGCCTTCGTGCAGCTGTGCGGCACGACCCCCTGCATGATCCGCGGCGCCGGTTCGCTGGCCGCCGTGCTGAAGGCGAAGATCGGGCCGAAGAACCATGTCTCGGCCGACGGCAAGTTCAGCTGGGAAGAGGTCGAGTGCCTCGGCGCCTGCTGCAACGCCCCGATGGCGGCGATCAACGACTATTACTACGAGGACCTGACGCCCGAGAGCCTGGCGGGAATCCTCGACGACTTCGCGGCCGGCAAGTCGCCCAAGCCCGGCTCGTACGACGGCCGGGTCTCGTCGGAGCCCAAGGGCGCGATCCACACCCTGACCGATCCCAAGCTCTACGACGGCAGCTACGCCAAGAAGCTGAAGCTGCCGAACGCGCCGGAAAAGGCCAAGAAGGCCAAGGCCGACCAGGCTCCGGCGTAAGAACGGCCGTGGCGGACCGGGTCACCTTCAGCGAGCTGATCGCCCACAAGCCCCTGGTGTTCGCCTGGGTCTGGGAGATGGTCTGCCTGGCGGCCGGGATCTACGTCATCTCCACGGGCGGCAACGAGCTGCTCTTCATCGCCCTGGTCTTCATGGGCGTCATCCCGTTCGCCATCGTGATGCTATTGTTCCTGCAGGCGCGCAAACGCGGCCCGGTCGCCGCCAAGCCGAGGAGCATCGTGGAATGAGCGACGAGCACGCGCGGGAGGCCGAAGTCCTCAACCGCCGCATCGCCTACATCGACCATCTGCGCGGCCTGCACCGGTTCGAGCGGCTGGTCGGGCTGCTGATCATCCTGGCCGGGGTCGGGATCGTGGTGCTGTCCACCTATACGCCGCTGCCCAAGCTGGTGGTGCTCTGCGCCTACGCCATGCTGGCGGCGGGCTGGGTGGTGTTCTTCTATGTGATCTGGAAGCGGACGGCCTGGCGCAAGGCCAATCCGTTCGAAACCTGGAAACCTTAGGGGAGCGTTTCCCCGCAAGGTCGTTTGCTGATAGGGCGGGGGCGTTCCCCGCGAGAAAGAGACGAGACTATCGATGGTCGGCATCCTGGAAGACAAGGACCGCATCTTCACCAACCTTTACGGGCTCCAGGACTGGGGCCTCGAAGGCGCGAAGAAGCGTGGCTGCTGGAACGCCACCAAGGACATGCTGGACGCCGGCAGCGCCTGGATCATCGACAACGTCAAGAACAGCGGCCTGCGCGGCCGGGGCGGGGCCGGCTTCGGCACCGGCCTGAAGTGGTCGTTCATGCCCAAGGAGGTGAAGGACGGCCGTCCCCACTACCTGGTCGTCAACGCCGACGAGTCCGAGCCGGGCACCTGCAAGGACCGGGAGATCATGCGCCATGATCCCCATTTGCTGATCGAAGGCTGCCTGATCGCGTCTTTCGCGATGCAGGCCCACGCCTGCTACATCTACATCCGCGGCGAGTACGTGCGTGAGCGCGAGGTCATGGAAGCCGCCATCAAGCAGGCCTACGAGGCCAGGCTGATCGGCAAGGACAATGTCCACGGCTGGGATTTCGACCTCTACATGCACCACGGGGGCGGGGCCTATATCTGCGGCGAGGAGACCGCGCTGCTCGAAAGCCTGGAAGGCAAGAAGGGCCAGCCGCGCCTCAAGCCGCCGTTCCCGGCCGGGGCCGGCCTCTACGGCTGCCCGACGACGGTCAACAACGTCGAATCGATCGCCGTGGTCGGCACCATCCTGCGCCGGGGGGCCGAATGGTTCGCCGGCTTCGGGCGGCCCAACAACACCGGCACCAAGCTGTTCTGCGTCTCGGGCCACGTGAACCTGCCGTGCAACGTCGAAGAGACGATGAGCATCAAGTTCCGCACCCTGATCGAGGACCACTGCGGCGGCATCCGGGGCGGCTGGGGCAACCTGAAGGCCGTCATCCCGGGCGGCGCCTCGGTGCCGATGATCCCGGCCGAACAGTGCGAAGACCTGTTCATGGACTTCGACGCCCTGCGTGAACTGAAGTCGGGCCTCGGCACCGCCGCCGTCATGGTCATGGACAAGGACACCGACCTTGTCCGCGCCATCGCCCGGCTGAGCTACTTCTACAAGCATGAGAGCTGCGGCCAGTGCACGCCGTGCCGCGAAGGCACCGGCTGGATGTGGCGGGTGATGGAGCGCATGGCGACCGGCGAGGCCGAGATGCGCGAGATCGACACCCTGCTGGACGTGACCACCCAGGTCGAGGGTCACACCATCTGCGCCCTCGGCGACGCCGCCGCCTGGCCGATCCAGGGCCTGTTCCGCCACTTCCGCCACGAGGTCGAGGACCGGATCAACAGCTACCGGATCGGCAAGCCGCATGTGCAGGGCGCGACCCTGATCGCGGCGGAGTAGAGCGGTGGCGGGCGCCGTTTCGGCCCTGCTGACCATCCTGTTCATGGCGGCGATCAGCGCCGCCCCCCTGATCTCCGCGACCTTCGTCGGCCGGCGCATGGGCTATTCGGGCATCGCCCTGATCCTTCCCTGGGCGGCGGCCATCGGGCTGGCGCTGCTGCTGGGGACGGGCTTCTACGGCCTGGCGCAACTCAGCCCCCGCAATGCCATGCCGATGACCTCGGCCTGGATCGGCGGAACGCTGCTGTCCGGCTACCTGACCACCCTGGTCTATCTGATCGTCCTGGCCATCCGCCGTCTGTCGAGCCGCCCGTCCGATACCGCGGCGCTGTTTTGACCGATTTCCTGGCCCGGCATGGCGAGCTGGCCGTCTGGTTCTACTGGATCGGCATGGCGATCGTCATCTCGCTGCCGCTCGGCGCCTTGTCGGTCATCCTGCACCGGGCGGGGCGGCGGGGCATCTGGCCGAGTTTTCCCTGGGCCCTAGCGATGCTCTGCGGGCCGGTCTACGGCATGCTTATCTGGCTGTTTCAGGGAGAGGGCTATTTCCAGCTGGGCTATATCCTCGGCCTGGTCGCCGGCTGGGCCAGCGGGGCCGGCATCTCGATCGGCATCTCCCTGGTGCTGTTCGCCATCATCGGCATCGGCCCGTCGCACCCGCCTCCCCCAGAGGCTTGACGCCGGGACCGCAGGCTCGATTATCCCCCCGGGGCGGCGCCGCATCGGCGCGCGCGAGAGGGTGAACTGATGCGGGGCAGGGTCCTTTCCTACACCGACCTGGACGGCACGGGGCTGATCAGCGCCGACGACGGCCAGCGCTACGGCTTCACGCGCGGCGACCTGGGCGGCGGGGTGCGCAGTGTCGTGCCGGGGACCGAGGTCGATTTCGAACTGCAGGACGGCGCGGCCCGCAACATCTACGTCACCACCCCGGCCTACGGCGGCCTGTCGGGCGACAAGAACAAGATCGTCGCCGCCCTGCTGGCCTTCTTCCTGGGCTGGCTGGGCATCCACAAGTTTTACCTCGGCAAGACCAACGCCGGCATCATCATGGCCCTCTGCGGCACCATCGGCTGGATCCTGTTCGCCATCCCGCCGATGGTCGTGGGCCTGATCGCCTTCATCGAGTTCATTATCTACCTGGTGAAGTCGGACCAGCAATTCCACGAGGACTATGTGGTGGGCGACAAGAGCTGGTTCTGAGGTTTTAGGGCAGTTCGACAACGGCGCGGCCGGCTTTCAGGCGCGCAAGAGCCTGTGGCCAAGCCTGGCGAACCTGTCGCATCATTTCGCCAACTCGCATGTTGCCCAGACGAATCCAGACAACGGTCGGCCCCTCCGTGGCCGCGCGCCGAAGCGCGAAATCGCGGTCTTTGGTTATGATGACCGCCCCCGCCTCAATGCAGGTGAGCCATATGTCGGCGTCGGCCGCGCCACCCAGGCCTCGCTCGTGAATATGGGCCGCCTCGTGACCTGTCGTCTTGAGCCAGGTTGCGAGGGCAGGCGGCAGCTGCTCATCGACGATGAACTTCACTCAGCAGCGATGATCGGCTTGCCGATCTCCGATGCCGCGTAGTTGAGCGCTGCGGGAATGTCTTCCAGTTCAAGATAAGGGAAGTCGGCAACAATCTCCTCAGCGGTCATGCCCGCCGCGAGGAGCCCCAACAGTTCGGCCACAGGAAAACGCAGCCCGCGAATGCAGGGCTTGCCACCGAGTTTTCCCGGCTCCGCGGTGATGCGTTCAGCGATGACCATGCCCGAATTTACATCATTTCCGTCGCTCGAACCATGGTCGCCAATTCTGGCCAGATGAGACCCGTTCTCAATGCGACCCCACCCCTTGAACCTCAACGGAAACCGGTGCACTCAGCCGCCCAATTGTTAGTCCCGGACGAACTATGCCCAAAGCCAAGGTCAACGGCGTCGAGGTCGAATTCGAGCCCGGCATGACGGTGCTCCAGGTGGCCGAGATCGCGGGGGAGGAAATCCCCCGGTTCTGCTACCACGAGCGCCTCAGCATCGCCGGCAACTGCCGCATGTGCCTGGTCGAGGTCAAACCTGGCCCGCCCAAGCCGCAGGCCAGCTGCGCCCTGCCGGCGGCCGAGGGCCAGGAGATCTTCACCCGCACGCCGATGGTCAAGAAGGCGCGCGAAGGGGTGATGGAGTTCCTGCTCATCAACCACCCGCTGGACTGCCCGATCTGCGACCAGGGCGGCGAGTGCGACCTGCAGGACCAGGCGATGGGCTATGGGCGGGACGATTCCCGCTATGGCGAGAACAAGCGCGCCGTCGAAGAAAAAGAGATGGGCCCGCTCATCAAGACGGTGATGACGCGCTGCATCCAGTGCACCCGCTGCGTGCGGTTCATCACCGAGGTCGCGGGCGTGCCGGAGATCGGCCTGATCTCGCGCGGCGAAGACGTGGAGATCACCACCTACCTGGGCGCCGCGGTGACCAGTGAACTGTCGGGCAACGTCAATGACCTCTGCCCGGTCGGCGCTCTGACGCACCGACCCTGGGCCTTCAACTACCGGCCCTGGGAACTGAAGAAGACCCAGAGCATCGACGTCATGGACGCGCTGGGCAGCGCCATCCGCGTCGACAGCCGCGGCTCGGCCGTGCTGCGCGTGCTGCCGCGCGTCAACGAAGACATCAACGAGGAGTGGCTGAGCGACAAGAGCCGCTACGCCGTCGACGGCCTGGGCCGTCAGCGCCTCGACCGGCCCTATGTCCGCACCGGCGGCAAGCTCAGCCCCGCGACCTGGCCCGAAGCCTTCGCCGCCATCGCCGGCAAGCTCGCCTCGACCAGCCCTGAGAAGGTCGGCGTCATCGCCGGCGACCTGCAGGACGCCGAATCGATGAAGGCGGCGCTGGATCTGTTCACCTCGCTGGGCGTGAAGAACCTCGACTGCCGCCAGGATGGTTCGGCGCTCGGCACCGGCCCGCGCGAAAGCTGGCTGTTCAATTCCACCTTGGCCGGCGTCGAGAACGCCGACGTGGTGCTGATCGTCGGGGCCAACCCGCGCACCGAGGCCGCCGTGTTCAACACCCGCCTGCGCAAGCAGTGGGTGGCCGGCAAGACCCGCATCGGTCTGATCGGCCAGCAGGTCGATCTGACCTATAGCTATGACTACCTCGGCGCCGGCGCCTCGTCACTGTCGGGCCTGGCCAAGTCGAAGTCCGACTTCGTGGCCGCCTTCAAGGCCGCCGAGCGGCCGGCCATCATCGTCGGCGCGGGCGCCTTTGCCCGTGAAGACGGCGCGGCGGTGCTCAAGGCGCTGGCCGGGGTGGCCAAGACCTTCAACGT
>SDZP01000556.1 GCA_004144935.1 Caulobacteraceae bacterium
GGTTGGTGCTGGTGGCGCCGCGCGCGGCGCCACCAGCACCAACCCGGTCGACATCGCCATGGACGCCGAGGCCGGCGGCCACACCCTGGACAGCCCCACCCTGCGGCTGCTGGGCAAGCAGGAGCGGCTGATCGACGCCGAGATCGCCCTGGCCCGGGACGCGCGGTTCGCCAACCGCATCAAGGCGGTGCGCGACATTGCCCTGGGCGTCGGAGCCGTGCTGGTGGTCGGGATGGCCGGCTGGCTGGTCTGGGACTCCGCCCATGCCGACGACCTGGTGCTGGAACCCTGGACCGCCCCGCCCGCCTTCGCCGCCGCCGGCCAGGGCGGCGAGGTTCTGGCCGCGCAGCTGGGCGACCGCATCCGCGTGCTGCAGCAGAAGGGCGAGCTGGAGGCCACGGGCGTCGCCAAGGCGGCGGGCGGCCAGTCCACCGAGCTGAAGCTGGAGATTCCTTCAACCGGCGTCTCGATCGGCGAGCTGCAGTCCTGGCTGCGCCGCACGCTCGGCCACCAGACCGTGGTCGGCGGGTCGGTCGTGCAGCTGGCCGACGGCCGGCTCTCCATCACGGTCCGCCCGGGCGACGGCGAGGCGGCGACCTTCGAAGGTGCGCCCGCCGAGCTGCCGGCCCTGCTCGACAAGGCGGCGGAGGCCACCCTGCGCCGCTCTGATCCGCTGCGCTACGCCGGCTTCCTGATCTTCGCGGAACGGCTGGACGAGGCGGCGGCCGTGGTCGAGCCCCTGACCCGCCGGGGCAGGCCGCGCGAGCGGGCCAACGCGATGGCCAACATGGTCAACATCCTCAGCTACCAGGGCCGACACCACGAGGCCCTGGCCTTCGCCCGCCGCTCGGTCGCCCTCGACCCGGACGCCCCCGCCGCCGTCGGCTACCTGGCCACGGCCGAGTACGCCCTCGGCCACGAGGAAGAGGCCCTGGCGCAGGCCCGCCGGATGCTCACGCTCGCCAAGGGGTCCGACGTCTCCCCCTACACGGCCGAGGAAGACGCGATCCTCTGGCCGACGATGATCGCCGACCAGCAGGCGGACCTGCGCGCCACGGCCAATGGCTACGGCGCTCTCGCCGACCTGGGCCGGGCGTGGAACAACCCGGTCCGAGCCCGTTTCTGGGACTATTTCGAGAGCCTGTCCTGGTTGCGGGCCCACGATTGGGACGCCGCCCGCGCGACCCAACCCCCGCCGGCGCCCGCCGGCCAGGCCAACCTGGTCGAGGCGCTGATGGCGCGCCGCCTCGTCGCCCTCACCCATCTGGATCAGGGCCGCCTCGCAGAGGCCCGCGTCGCCGCCGCCGAGACGGTGGCGCTGCAGCGCCAGTTCGGCGGATTGCAGGCGACCCTGTTCCGCTACGGCGACAGCCCTCGCCTGGCCGAGATCCTCACCGCGACCGGAGACCTGAGAGGGGCCCACGAACTGCTCGACGCCGGCCCGATGGACTGCAGCCGCAGCGTCCGCGCCCGGGCGACGCTGGCCTCCGCCGAGCGCGACTGGCCCCGCGCCGACCGCTTCTTCGACCTGGCCACCCGCCAGGCCCCCTCGATCGCGCAGGGCTGGCACGCCTGGGGCCGGTCCAAGGCCGCGCGCGGCGACCTGGCCGGCGCCCTGGCGATGTACCGTCGCGCCCAGCGCGCCGGCCCCGGCTGGGCCGACCCGCTGAAGCTGGAGGGCGACGTGCTGATGCGCCAGGGCAGGGCCAGCGCGTCCCCCCACGCCAGCTGCAGCGCCCCCCACTTC
>SDZP01000557.1 GCA_004144935.1 Caulobacteraceae bacterium
GCCATCCGCTCGGGATCGATGATCCCGGCCTTGTCCAGCACGAACCGGCTCTTGATGCCCGACGCCTTCTCGATGAACTCGGGCGAGGAGTGGGCCTTGGCCTCCAGTTCGCCGGTCTCGATCTGTGCGGCGTGGCGGGCGTTCCAGCCGTCGGCCCAGGCGTTGTAGCTGTCGACCAGTTCGGCGTTGGAGACCGACTGTTCGGGGGTGAAGAGGCCGGTGGCGGCGATGACGGCTTTGGACACGGGAAGCGGGTTTCCTTTACGAACCCCCTTAATAGGACGGCGGCGGCCTGCGGTCGAGACTGGCGATTATACCCGCAGCCCAGCGCTGGATCTGACCGCGCGGCGCCTTGGGCGTGGGCTGGTCGCGCGCCGCGATCAGGGCCTGGACCAGGTCTTCCGCCTCGCAGGGCCATCCCGAGGGCGTGACATAGATCGGATAGTGGATCAGGGCCGCCAGGATCAGGTGATCCACGCTCGCCTGGCGGGTTCGCCGCGCAAACGCCAGCCGGTCGTCAGTCAGCCCCCATCCGGCATAGAAGGGCCGCCCATAGACCGACACGGCCTTGCCCCGCATCAGGGCCTCGAACCCGGTCAGGGAGGTCAGGGTCGCCACCCGGCGACAGGCGTTCAGGCAGTCGATGATGTCCAGCCCGTCGGCGCTGGCGTCCACCGACGCCATGGCCGAGGCGTCCAGCCGACCCGGCCGGTTGCCCGCCAGCACGTCGGGGTGGTTGCGATAGATCAGGAAGGCGTCGGGATGATCCGCCCGCGCGGCCTCGACCAGGGCGGAGTTGGTGGCCAGGTCCGGCTCGCATCCCAGCAGGATCGACTTGTCGTTCTCGACCTGACCGACGACCAGCAGGATCTCGCGATCCACCGGCCAGTCCGCCGGCGCCTGGCCCTTCAGATTGTATTTCGACAGGCCGGCCTGGACGATGCGCGCGCCCAGCGCTGCGGCGCGCACCAGCTGCTGCGGCGTCGCTTCCGTCGTCTCGATCAGGGTCTCCAGACGCGACGGACGCGACGGGTCGTAATAGACGCCCTGATCATCCAGGGCGACCGACAGGGCCCCGACGAAATCCGACCCCAGGCCGCGCGAGCGGATGAAGCCGTCCTCCATCCGAACGGTGGGGCCGTCGAATGCGGCGGCCGCCTGACGCGTCGCCTCGCTCTCCTTGCCCGCCCACCAGATCAGCCGGCCGTTCGTCGCGGTCGCATGGGCGGCGGCCCGCGACGGCGACATGAAGTATCGCATCGTCGCCTTGGGCGAGTTCAGCAGGCGGCGCACCGGCGGCCGCTTGGCCGGCGCAAACCCCACCGCCGACCACGACCCCGCCAGCCGGTCGGCCCGGTCGCGCAGCGTAATCAATCGCTCCAGCGCCTGTTCGGCCTCGCACCCTTCGCCCGTCACCGGATCGACATAGCGGCTGTAGGCGATCAGGGCGGCGGCGGCGACCTGTTCGAGGGTGCGGGCGACATTCCGGCGTTCCGGAGCCCAAGATTCTTGCTCCAATCCCCAACCGGCATAGAAGGGTGCTCCGTAGCAAAACAGCTTTTTGCCCCGCATCAAGGCTTCGAAACCCAGAGCGCTCGTCACGCAATGGACTTCATCCACAGCGTCCAAGAGATCAGAAGGGCGGACATCGGTGTCGATGACCGTCAGGCCCCGCAACTCCTCTTCGGGGATGCACCCACGCTTCAGCCCGGCGGCGACAGCGGGGTGGCGCTTGACGATTATCT
>SDZP01000149.1 GCA_004144935.1 Caulobacteraceae bacterium
CCACCTGGGGCGTCGCCAGCCATCGGATCACCGCCGCCGGCCAATTGGTCGCCGGCCCCGATACGGTCGTCAACACCACCACCACCGACCAGCAGCACAGCCCGGCCATCACCGCCCTGACGGGTGGCGACTACGTCATCACCTGGAGCTCCTACACCCACGACGGCAGCGACTGGGGCGTCTATGGCCAGCGCTTCAATGCCGACGGCACGCGGGACGGCCAGGAATTCCTGGTCAATACCCTGACCGACTCCAGCCAGATCTACCCCAGCGTCGCTGGCCTCAGCGACGGCGGCTTTGTCATCGCCTGGCAGACATTCACCGGGGCTGACGCCGACAACTCCGACTACGGCATCGCCGGTCAGCGCTACAACGCGGCGGGCCAACCGGTCGGCGGTGAGTTCCTGATCAACGGCATCGGCTATCAAGGCCAGAGCCAGGTCAATCTGGTCGCGGCGCCGGACGGCGGCTTCGTGGTCGCCTGGACCAGCTACCAGGCCGACGGCTCCAGCAATGGGCTCGTCGCCCGGCGCTTCGACGCCGCCGGCAACGCGACCGAGCCCTACGGCGACGACGTGCTGGTCAACACCTACAGCCTCAACGACCAGTCGGCCCCGGCCCTCGCCATGCTCGATCGCGGCTTCGTCGCCGTCTGGCACTCGCAGGGCCAGGACGGCAGCGGCTATTCCATCGAGATGCAGCGCTTCCAGGGCCAGGGCCTGGAGCCGCCGCCGCTGGTGGTGGACGCCGCGCACGGCGGCGACAACGCCAATGACCTGATCTTCTCCACCCTTCAGGAGGCGCTCGACGCCGCCGAGGACGGCGATACCGTCATTCTCAAGGGCGGGACCTACAACCTGTCGGCCACGGCGGTGGTCGATGTCGACGACCTGCGCATCAAGAACGCCGCCGGCGAGACCGTCGTCATCAATGGGCCGGCTGGCGGACCGGCGCTGCAGGTCGGTTCCGGCCTCAACATCAGCCTGCGCGGCGACGCCGTCGAGCGGCTGGTGTTCAACGCCGGGTCCGGGGCGGCCGCGGCCGTCGATCTGCTGGGGACCAACAGCGGCACGGAGATTCTTCGGGTCACCATCAACGCCAACGGCCAGTATGGACTGCGCTTCGGCGGCGGTCAGAACGGCGTCACCGTCAGCGACAGCACCTTCGGCGGCACGGCCTCCGCGGCGCTGGTCCTGGTGCGCGGGACCGCCAGCGGGGTCGCGGCCTCGACCGGCGTCAACGTGCTGGACAGCCTGTTCACCGGCGGCGGCGGCTCTGGCCTCGTCACCGAGGCGACCGGCGGCCAGATCCTCGAGAACGTCTTCAGCGGCGCCTTCGCCGAGGGCTTTGCCGCCCTCGTCGCCTGGGCCGGCGGCGGCGACATCCAGGACAATACCTTCAGCGGTCCCGGGGCCGGCGCCTGGTTCTACGACCTGGCCAATGCCTATGCGGAATCGACTTTCATCGGCCAGAACGCCTTCCCGGCCGGCTGGACCTGGGTGCAGGAGCGCAACGGCGTCCTCTCGACCCTGAAGGAAGCCCTCGCCACGGCCCAGGCCGGCGACACCATCCAGGCCACGGCGGGCGACTACGCGTCCGAAACCGGGCTGACCGTCGCCGACGACAACCTGACGATCAACGCGCCGGCCGGGGCGACCGGCATCGTCCTGGCCCTGGGGGTCGGTGTCGCCACCGTCACCTTCAACGACGCCGCGGCCATCGACGTTACCGGCAACAGCGCCGCCAACATTGTCCATGCCGGTTCAGGGGCGGACTCCGTCCACGGCGCGGCGGGCAATGACCAGCTCAACGGCCGCGACGGCGCCGACCAGCTGTTCGGCGACGCGGGCGACGATGTCCTCAACGGCGGCGGCGGCGACGACGTCCTGCAGGGCGGGGCGGACAACGACCGCTACGTCGTCAGCGTCGGCGAAGGCCACGACACCGTCACCGACGCCTCCGGCGCGGCCGACGTGCTGGCGCTCTACAGCACAAACTCCGGCGGCGGTGACAGCCTGGTGCTGTCCGGCGCGGCCGGATCGACGACAGCGACCTTCAATGGCGACGCCACCGCCAACGTCACGGCGACCGGCATCGAGGCCGTCGAGGTCACGCTCGACAACAATGACGGCGTCATCCTGACCGGCGCGGTCGGCGCCTCCAGCGTGCGGATCGTCGGCGGGACCGGGGCCAACGTCATCGACGCCAGTGGTCTGACCTCGGCCACCGCGATCACCTTCACCGGCGGGCGCGGCGCCGACAGCTTCACCGGCTCGGCCGGACTGAACGATACGGTCGACTATTCGGCCGAGACCGACTCGGGCGCCGTCACCGTCAACCTGGCGGCCGGCACGGCCACCGACACCAACGGCGCCGCCGACACCCTGAGCGGCGTCGAGAACGTCATCACCGGGGCCGGCGCCGACAGCATCACCGGCAGCAGCGTCGCCAACCGCATCGAGGCGGGAGCCGGCAACGACTCGATCGCCGGCGGGGCAGGGCGCGACAGCTTCGTCTTCCGGGCCGGCTTCGGCCAGGACACCATCAGCGATTTCTCCCCGTCCAACGAGATCCTCCGCTTCGACGCCGCCGTCTTCGCCAACGTCGCGGCGGTGCTGGCCGCGGCCACCGCCTCCGGCGGCGACACCGTGATCACGGCCGGGGCCAATACCCTCACGCTGACCGGGGTGACCCTGGCGCAGCTGGGGGCCTGGAACATCGATATCCTGGGCGGCAATGACGCCCCGACCCTCCGCGCCGGCGCCCCCAGCGCCACCCTGCGTGAAGTGGGCCAGGGCGTCGCCGGCACGGCCTCGTCGACGGTGGCGCTCACCGCCGACGACGTTGACGGCACGGTCTCCTACGACGCCGCCGCGCTGGCCGCCGACGGCTGGGTGCAGAGCCCGGCCGGCGTCTGGACCAAGGCCGGCGTCTACGGCCAGGCCGTCTTGACGGTCGCCAGCAACAACGTCCTGTACACGCTCGACAACGCCCGCCCAGCCACCCAGGCCTTGCAGACCGGCCAGACGGTGACCGAGACCTTCACCGTCCCGGTCGTCGACGACGGCGGCCTGACCGCCACCCGCCCGGTGACTTTCAGCATCGGCGGCAGCAACGACGCCCCGGTTGGCGTCGCCGACACCGGCACGGCGGTCGAGGCTGGGGTCGTGGCCGGCTCAAACGCCATCGGCAACGTCCTGACCAACGACACCGACGTCGACGCGGGCGACAGCAAGACCGTCTCCGCGATCACCGGCGGCACGGTCGGCTCGGCCCTGAACGGGACCTACGGGGCCCTGACCCTGAACGCCGACGGCAGCTACAGCTACGCGGTCAACAACGCCAACAGCAGCGTCCAGGCCCTGCGCACGGCGGCGCAGACCCTGACCGACAGCTTCACCTACACGGTGCGGGACGCGGCCGGGGCGAGCAGCACGACCACCCTGACCATCACCATCCAGGGCGCCAACGACGCCCCGGTCGCCGTGGCCGACACCGGCATCGCCAACGAGGCCGGCGTGGCGGCGGGCGCCAACGCCACCGGCAACGTGCTGACCAACGACACCGACGTGGACGCGGGGGACTCGAAGTCCGTCTCTGCCCTCAGCGGCGGTACGGTCGGCTCGGCGCTGACCGGGACCTACGGCGCCCTTACGCTGAACGCCGACGGGACCTATGCCTACGTCGTCGACAACGCCAACGCGGCGGTGAACGCCCTGCGCACCACCGCCAACACCCTGACCGACGCCTTCACCTACACGGTGACCGACGCGGCGGGGGCGACCAGCAGCACGACCCTGACCATCACCATCCGTGGGACCAACGACGCCCCCGTGGCCGTCGCCGACACCGGCACGGCGGTCGAGGCGGGGACCTCGGCCGGGTCGAACGCCAGCGGCAACCTCGTCACCAACGACACCGACGTCGACACCGGCGACGCCAAGACGGTCACCGCCTTCAGCCAGGGGGCCAGCAACGGCACGCTGGGCTCCGGCCTGGCCGGCGCCTACGGCACGCTGACGGTCGCCGCCAACGGGACCTGGACCTATGTCGTCAAC
This sequence comes from Caulobacteraceae bacterium, assembly GCA_004144935.1. Lineage (GTDB taxonomy): Bacteria > Pseudomonadota > Alphaproteobacteria > Caulobacterales > Caulobacteraceae > Caulobacter. The sequence goes on from SDZP01000149.1 coordinate 4,059, forward strand.
AACGCCAACCCGACCGTCCAGGCCCTGCGGCTGGCCGGCGAGACCCTGACCGAGACCTTCAACTACACCATGCGGGACACCGCCGGGGCGACCAGCGCCAGCACCCTGACGGTGACCATCCAGGGAGCCAATGACGCCCCGGTCGGCGTCAACGATGCCGGCTCGGCCACCGAGGCCGGCGTGGCGGCCGGCGTCAACGCCAGCGGCAACGTGCTGACCAACGACACCGATGTGGATGCGGGCGACTCGAAAACCGTCTCGGCTCTCAGCGGCGGCACGGTCGGATCGGCCCTGAACGGCGCCTATGGGGCCCTGACGCTAAACGCCGACGGGACCTATTCCTACGCGGTCGACAACGCCAATGCGGCGGTGAACGCCCTGCGGCTCAGCACCGATACCCTGACCGACAGCTTCACCTACACGGTGCGAGACACGGCCGGGGCGACCAGCACCGCCACCCTGACCATCACCGTCCATGGCGCCAATGACGCACCGGTCGGGGTCAACGACACGGGGACGGCGGTCGAGGCGGGGACTGCGGCGGGCTCCAACGCCAGCGGCAACGTCCTGACCAACGACAGCGACGTCGACACCGGCGACGCCAGGACCGTCTCGGCGCTCAGCGGCGGGACGGTCGGCGCGGCCTTGGCCGGCGCCTACGGCAGCCTGACCCTCAACGCCGACGGGACCTACAGCTACGTCGTCAACAACGCCAACGAGGCGGTGGGCGCCCTGCGCACGGCGTCCGACACCCTGACCGACGTCTTCACCTACACGGTGCGCGACACCGCCGGCGCGACCAGCACGGCGACCCTGACCGTCACCGTCCAGGGCGCCAACGACGCCCCGGTCGCGGTGGACGACGCCGGCTCGGCCAGCCTCGGCTCAGATGGCGGCCCGGCCAATGACGCCACCGGCAACGTGCTGGACAACGACACCGACGTCGACAGCGGCGACACCAGGACGGTTACCGCCCTGACCGGCGGCACGGTGGGCTCGGCCCTGGCCGGCCAGTACGGCAGCCTGACGCTGAACGCCGACGGCAGCTACACCTACGTCATCGACGAGCTGGATCCGGCGGTCGTGGCGCTCGGACCGACCGACAGCATCTCCGAGACCTTCACCTACACGATGCGCGACACGGCCGGGGCGACCGACACCGCCGTCCTCACCATCACCGTCTTCGGGGCCAACGAATCCCCCACCGCTGTCGCCGATGTCGGCACGGCGGTGGAGGCCGGCGTCGCCGCCGGCGCCAACGCCACCGGCAACGTGCTGACCAACGACACCGACCCCGACGCCGGCGACAGCCAGACCGTCACGCAGGTGAAGTTCGGCGCCACGACTGGCGTGCTCGGTTCGGCCCTGGCCGGCGCGTACGGCGCCCTGACGCTCAATGCCGACGGCAGCTACAGCTACGTCGTCGACAACAGCGATGCGGCGGTGAACGCCTTGCGCACGGCCTCGGACACCCTGACCGAGATCTTCACCTACACCATGCGCGACACGGCCGGCGCGACCAGCGCCACCACCCTGACCATCACGATCCAGGGCGGCAACGACGCCCCGGTGGCGGTGGCGGACGTCGGCACGGCCGTGGAGGTTGGCGTCAGCGCCGGCTCGAACGCCACCGGCAACGTGCTGGCCAACGACACCGACGTCGACGCCGGCGACGGCAAGACCGTCAGCGCCCTGACCGGCGGCAGCGTCGGCTCGGCCCTGGCCGGCGCCTACGGCAGCCTGACCCTCAACGCCGATGGCTCCTATGCCTATGTGGTCAACAACGCCAACAGCGCCGTCCAGGCCCTGCGCACGGCGGCCCAGACCCTCACCGAGAGCTTCACCTACACGGTGACCGACACCGCCGGGGCGACCAGCAGCACGACCCTGACCCTCACCATCCAGGGCGCCAACGACGCCCCGGTCGCGGTCGCCGATGTCGGCGCCGCGACGGAAGCCGGCACGGCGGCGGGCACGAACGCCAGCGGCAATGTCCTGACCAACGATACCGATGTTGACAGCGGCGACGCCAAGACCGTCTCGGCCCTCACCGGCGGCGCGGTCGGCTCGGCGCTGAGCGGGACCTACGGCGCCCTGACGCTCAATGCCGACGGCTCCTATTCCTACGCCGTCGACAACGCCAACGTGGCCGTGAACGCCCTGCGCACCAACGCCGACACCCTGACCGATGTCTTCACCTACACGGTGACCGACACGGCCGGGGCGACCAGCTCGACCACCCTGACCATCACCGTCCGCGGCGCCAACGACGCCCCGGTCGCCGTCGCCGACACCGGCGCGGCGGTCGAGGCCGGGACGGCGGCGGGATCGAACGCCACCGGCAACGTCCTGACCAACGACACCGACGTCGATGCCGGCGACGGCAAGACCGTCTCGGCCGTCACCGGCGGCACGGTCGGCTCGGCCCTGGCCGGCGCCTACGGCAGCCTGACCCTCAACGCCGACGGGACCTACAGCTACGCCGTCGACAACGGCAACAACGCCGTCCAGGCCCTGCGCACCGCCGGCCAGACGCTGACCGACAGCTTCACCTACACGGTACGCGACACGGCGGGCGCGACCAGCTCGACCACCCTGACCATCACCCTCCAGGGCGCCAACGACGCGCCGGTCGCCGTGGCGGACAGCGGATCGGCCACCGAGGCCGGCGTCGCGGCGGGGGCGAACGGCACGGGCAACGTCCTGACCAACGACACCGACGTCGACAGCGGCGATGCGAAGACCGTCTCGGCCCTAAGCGGCGGGACGGTGGGGTCGGCCTCTGCCGGCGCCTATGGCTCGCTGACGTTGAACGCCGACGGGACCTACAGCTACGCCGTCGACAACGGCAATGCGGCGGTCGATGCCCTCGCCGCCGGCCAGACGCTGACCGATGTCTTCAGCTACACGGTGACCGACACGGCCGGGGCGACCAGCGCGACGACCCTGACCATCACCGTCAGCGGCGCCAACGACGCGCCGGTGGCCGTCAATGACAGCGGTTCGGCCACCGAGGCCGGCGTCGCGGCGGGCGCGAACGCGACGGGCAACGTGCTGACCAACGACACCGATGTCGACAGCGGCGACAGCCGCACCGTCTCCGCCCTGGGCGGCGGCGCGGTCGGTGCGGCGCTGGCCGGGACCTACGGCGCCCTGACCCTCAACGCCGACGGCAGCTACAGCTACGTCGTCGACAACGCCAACGCGGCGGTGAACGCCCTGCGCCAGGCCGCCGACACCCTGACCGACAGCTTCACCTACACGGTGCGGGACGCGGCCGGGGCGACCAGCACGGCGACCCTGACCGTCACCGTCCACGGCGCCAACGACGCCCCGATCGCGGTCGATGACAGCGGCGCGGCCAGCAAGGACGGCAATGGGGTTCCCATCGACGCCACCGGCAACGTCCTGACCAACGACACCGACGTCGACGCCGGCGATACGAAGACGGTCACCGCCCTCGACGGCGGCGTTGTCGGCAGCGCCCTGGCCGGCGGGCACGGGACCCTGACGCTGCAGGCCGACGGCGCCTATACCTACGTCACCGACGAGAGCGACCCGGCCGTCCTGGCCCTGGGGCCCACCGACAGCCTCACCGAGACCTTCACCTACACCGTCACCGACGCGGCCGGGGCGACCGACACCGCCGTGCTGACCATCACCGTCTATGGGGCCAATGAGGCGCCGGTCGCCGTCGCCGACGTCGCCACCGCCGTCGAAGCGGGCGTCGTCGCCGGGATCAACCCCACCGGCAACGTCCTGACCAACGACACCGACGAGGACGCCGGCGACACCCAGGAGGTCACCCAGGTCCAGTTCGGGGCCACGGCCGGCACGCTGGGCTCCGCCCTGGCCGGCGCCTACGGCGCGCTGACCCTCAACGCCGACGGCAGCTACAGCTACGTCGTCGACAACGCCAATGCGGCGGTGGGCGCCCTGCGCACGGCCGGCGACACCCTGACCGAGACCTTCAGCTACACGATGCGTGACGCGGTCGGGATCACCAGCTCGACCACCCTGACCATCACCCTCCAGGGCGCCAACGACGCCCCGCTTGCCGGCGACGATCTGGGCAGCGCCACCGACGGCGGCCCCAACGGCTCGGGCAATGTCCTGACCAACGAC
>SDZP01000150.1 GCA_004144935.1 Caulobacteraceae bacterium
GATGGCGCCGTTGGTGGTCACGCTGATATCGCCCACGCCTCCGGCCGGGAAGATGGCCGCCACCACACCGGCGTTACCGGCCGCCAGGTCGCCGTTGGCAACGACGACGACGTTGCCCGTTGTGCTGAAGGACTGGACGTCGATGCCGTCCTGTCCGCCCGTCAGGGCGGTGACCGCGCCAGTCGTCACCGACAGGCCGGTGCTGGCCGCCACGTCCCGGACGACGACACCTTCGCCGGTCGTGGCGACAATGGCGCCGGTCGCCTGCACGGTCACAGCGCCGGCGCCGCCCTGGCTGACCTGCAACCCGTTGCCGACACCGCTGTTGATGACGTCGCCGTCACCCGCATAGAGGATGGAGCCGCCGGAGCCCGTCAGGTTCAGGGCGGCGGTCCCACCGGCCGTCGGGGCCTGGCCGGCGTCGACCGTGATCGTGCCGTCGTTGATGACAAGCACGCCGCCGGCGCCGGTGTTGGTCAGGGCCAGGCCATTGCCGCTGACCGTGTCGCCCGCCGCCACGATTGCCGCGACCGGAGCGGCGCTATTGGTCGTCACGTGCCGATCGTTCGGCGGATTGGTCGGGGCGGTGGTGTCGGTGGTCACCACATCGGCGGCCATCGCCAGACCGGGTGCCATCAGACCGGCGCTGGCCATCGCCACGGCGCCCAACGCCGACAGCATCGCATGACGGCTGGACTGGCCGTAGAGGCCCGCGCGGCGCCCGGCGCCGGGGAGGGACTGCTGGACCGTGGCCTGGCCGTTCGAAGAGGTGGAGCGCGTCATGTCGGATAGATCCCTGTTGCTGGCGGCCGCCCGGCCCGCGCCGAAAGCCGGCCGACCCCCGTCGCCGGTCGCTGATGCCTGAGGGGGCGCAAGGCGACGGTGGCGGCGGGAGGGGTCGGCTGGCCCGGCGCCGGGCGTGGCGCGAGGAAAGGGTCGCGGCGACCGGGGTTTTCCGGAACGCCGCAAGCGGTGGCAAAGCGATGCAACTTGTTGCGACGACCCCGTCGCGCGGCCGGTCGATCAGGCGATGCGCGGTCCGACCCGGCGGGAGAGCAGGTCCTGGATCTCGCGGTCGGCGGCCCAGCGCGCCTTGATTCGCCGCACCAGGCCGGCGTCGCCCCAGACCTCGCGGCGCTCGTCGGCGGTCCGCAAGAGGTCCAGCAGCGCGGCCCGGTCGCCGGCTGTCGAGGCCAGGAAGCCGGCCCAGGCGCGGGTCATGTCGCCGTCGCTCTCGAGGTCTTCCAGCGCCCTGGCCATCATCACCCGGTGCATGGCCGAGGGCCCGCCCGCCCGGGCGGCCTCGACGTTGCCGGCATAGGTCAGCAGGACCGGGTCCTGGCGGGCGGCGGCGAACCGCGACAGGGCCTCGGCGTAGCCGGCGTAGTCGCCCTTCGCCAGCCGGACGATGGCCAGGCAGTCGTGGGCGACGGCGAAGTCCGGATGCTGCGTCGCCAGGCTCTGCAGCAGGGGGATGGCCGCCGCCTCGTCGCCCGCCGCCCACAGGGCCCAGGCGAAATCGGTCTGCACCGCCACCGACCCGGGCAGGCTCTGCCGCGCCAGGTCGAGCTCCCGGCGGGCGGCGGCATGGTCGCCGTTGTCGGAGAGGACGTTGCCGTACCAGAAGTGGGTCAGGCCCTGGCCGGGATCAAGCGCGATTGCCCGCCGGAAGGCGGCCCCGGCGGCGGTCCGGTCATGGTCCGACCAGTAGGCGACGAAGCCCAGCGCCCGGTGCGCCGCGGCCAGGTCCGGCGACAGGCGGATGGCGGTGCGCGCCGCCGTCCGGGCCTGCGGAAAGACCTCGGTGTCACGGCGCATGCCGAACTCCCGCGACAGCAGCAGGGCCTCGGCCAGACCGGCGTAGGCCGGGGCATAGGACGGATCGCGCCGGTTGATGTCGCGGAACAGGCCGATGGCCTCCTCCAGCCCACTGGCGGTGCGCCCGCCGACCAGATCGCTGGCCTTCAGGTAGCGCTCCGCGAGCACGGGGTCGCCGGGCAGCGCCACCGCCGCCGAGGCGGCCGGTCCGCCCTGGGTCGGCCACAGCGAGGACCGGGTCGCCCAGACGACGAGGACGAGACTGGCGACCAGCACGGCGATCCCGGCGGCGATCCACAGCCGGCCAGCCGTTCGTTTGCGCGGCGCCTCGACGACGACCTCGGGAAGGATCGCCGGCTCTGAAATCTGGGGCGTTTCTGGTTCGAGGCTGGCCGGCTGGCCCCTGGCCCAGGCGTCGAGTTCAGGCTTCAGCGCATAGACCGTCGCGGTCTTGCCCCCCGGCAGCCGGTGGACAGGCAGACCGCGGTCGCGGGCCCAGCGGATGGCGGTCGTCCGGTCACGCCCGAAGTAGGCCCCGATCGCCTTCCAACCGTTGATCCGGCCCGACTTGTCCACCCATCACCCCACGCCCGCGAGACACAGTTCTTCCAGTTACCCAAACCGGGCCGATCCGTCGCCCCCGCAGACCGAAATTTCCTTGGCCGGGCCGGGGAAATCGTCAGGCGTAGGCCAGCCAGCCGCGCCAGGTGAAGGCGGCGTAGAACAGTTGCACGTCGCCAAAGCCCCCTGCCCGCAGAATGGCCTCGTCGCGCTCGGGGCTGAGCATGGCGACGTTGGCGTCGACGGCCGCCCGGGCTGCCAGGGCCTGCTCCGGCTCCACGCCGCTGGCGATAGCGAAGGCCGCGTAGCGATCGAGCCAGCGTTCGCGCTCGCCGTCGCCTTGCGGAAAACTGCCGTGGGCGGCGACGAACGGCGCCCCGGGCTTCAGGCGGCGATGGATCTGGCGCACCGTCCGCTCGCGCTCCGCGGGGGCCAGAAAGTGCAGGGTCAGCAGGCAGGTGGCGGCGTCGAACGGCCCTTCCGGCGCGTCGTCGATATAGCCCTCGACCAGCTGCGCCCGGTCGGCCTGCGTCCCCATCGTGCGTTCGGCCTGGCGCAACATCTCGCCGGCGGGGTCGACGCCGACGAAACTCCAGCCCGGCTGGGCGTCGGCCATCGCCTTCAGCTCCAGGCCGCCGCCCGCCCCAAGCACCAGCACCCGCGCCTGCGCCGGGGCCCGTTCGGCCAGCAGCAGGCCGGTCATCCGGTGCAGCCCTTCCAGCCCGGGCACGAACCGCCGCGGACCGTCGCCGTAGCGCCGCGCCGCCTCCGGGTCGGAGAAGGCCTTCACGAACATGTCCGGATCGGTCGAGGCTTCAGTGGCCATGGTCATGTCCTCTCTGGGCTTGAGGACGCAGCAGCATCCGGCGGTGGAAGTCGGCGCTGAGAGCGGCCAGGGTGATGTCGCCGAGCGACGCCAGCAGCAGCGCCTCGGCCTCGTGCAGCGCCTCGTCGAGGGCGGCGTTGACGGCCTGTTCGACCAGGCAGCCGGGCGCCGCGTTGCGATTGCCGATGGCGAACAGAGAGGGGCTGCCAAGGGCGGCGTAGATGTCGCCCAGGGTCACGGCCTGGAGGTCGCAGGCCAGCCGCCAGCCGCCGCCATGGCCCTTGTCCGAGCGCACATAGCCCTGCGCCTTCAGCCCCGCCATGGTGCGGCGGACGACCACCGGGTTGGTGCCCATGGCCCTGGCCAGGACCTCGGAGGTCACCGGGCCGTCCTGCTCGGCCATGTGCAACAGGACGTGCAGGACGCCCGACAGGCGGCTGTCTCGATTCATGTAACTTCTAATGTTACATCATCCGAGGCGCGTCAAGCGATGGCGGGCATGCCTTCCAGCAGCTTGTCCAGGGTGACCGGATAGTCCCGGACCCGAACGCCGGTGGCGTTGTAGATGGCGTTGGCCACGGCCGCCCCGACGCCGCAGATGCCGAGCTCCCCAACCCCCTTGGCCTTCATCGGCGAGGACATCGGGTCGGTCTCCTCCAGGAAGATCACCTCCTGATGCGGTATGTCGGCGTGGACCGGGACCTCGTAGCCGGCGAGGTCGTGGTTGACGAAGAAGCCGCGGCGCCTGTCGACCACCAGTTCCTCCATCAGCGCCGCCCCGGCCCCCATGGTCATGGCCCCGATCACCTGGCTGCGGGCGGCCTTGGGATTGAGGATCCGGCCGGCGGCGCAGACCGCCAGCATGCGGCGGATGCGAACCTCGGCGGTGTCGGCGTCGACGGCGACCTCGACGAAATGGCCGCCGAAGGTCGACTGCTGGTACTTCTTGGCCAGCTCCCCGAACTCGATGAAGTCCTCGACCATCAGTTCGCCATCCTTCGCCGCCTCGGCCAGCGGGCGGCTGTCGTTGCCGACCCTGACGCGGCCGTCGGCGAACTCGGCGCTGGCCGGGTCCAGCCCCAGCTTGCCGGCCACCACCTCGCGCAGCTTCATGCAGGCGGCATAGACCCCGGCCGTCGAGCTGTTGCCACCCCATTGGCCGCCGGAGCCGGCGGAGACCGGGAAGCTGGAATCGCCCAGCCGCACCACGACCTGCTTCAGCGGCACGCCCATCGTCTCCGCCGCGGTCAGGGCGATGACGGTGTAGCTGCCGGTGCCGATGTCGGTCATGTCGGTCTCGACCACCACCAGGCCGTCGGTCTGCAAGCGGATACGGGCGCCGGACTTCATGGTCAGGTTGTTGCGGAAGGCGGCGGCGACGCCCATGCCGACCAGCCAGCGGCCCTCGCGGCGCGCCGCCGGTTTGCCGCGCTTGCTCCAGCCGAAGCGGTCGGCGCCCTGGCGCAGGCACTCGACCAGCTGGCGTTGCGAGAACGCCTTCTCCGGCTTGGCGGGGTCGACCTGGGTGTCGTTGCGGATGCGGAACTCGACGGGGTCCAGGCCCAGCTTCTCGGCCATCTCGTCGATGGCGATCTCCAGCGCCATCAGGCCCGGCGCCTCGCCCGGGGCCCGCATGGCGTTGCCCTCGGGCAGGTCCAGCACCGCCAGTTTCGTCGCCGTCAGGCGGTTGGCGCCGGCATAGAGCAGCTTGCTCTGCTCGGCCGCCGTCTCCGGACCGCCCCCGGCCAGGTCGCCGGACCAGGTCTCGTGGCCGATGGCGGTGATCCTGCCGTCCTTGCCGGCGCCGATCCGGATACGCTGGATGGTGGCCGGGCGGTGGGTGGTGTTGTTGGCGATCAGCGGGCGCTGCAGCGCCACCTTGACCGGCCTGCCGGCCGCCTTGGCCCCCAGCGCCGCCAGCAGCACGTCGGCCCGCAGGAACAGCTTGCCGCCGAAGCCGCCGCCGATGAACGGCGAGACCAGCCGCACCTTCACCTTCGGGATGCCAAGCGTCTCGGCCAGGTCGCCCCGGCCCCAGTCGATCATCTGGTTCGAGGTCCAGACGGTGAGCGCCCCGTCCTCCCAGGCCGCCGTGGTGGCGTGCGGCTCCATCATCGCATGGCTCTGGTCGGGGGTGGTGTAGGTGGCGTCCAGCTTGACCTCGGCCGCCTTGAAGGCCTTGTCGAAGTCGCCGACACGGCTGTCGGGCGGGTCCTTGACCGGCTGGGCGCCGGCCTTGGCCTCGGCCAGATCGAAGGCGCCCCTGGACGGTGCATACTCGACTTTCAAAAGACCGGCGGCGGCGCGCGCCTGTTCGAAGGTCTCGGCGACGACCAGGGCGACCGCCTGATGGTAGTGCTCGACCTCCGGCCCGGCCAGCAGCCTGGCGGTGTTCTTGTCGCCCTTGCCCAGCTTGCCGGCGTTCTGGGCGGTGACGACGGCCAGCACCCCCGGCGCGGCGCGCGCGGCGGCGGCGTCGATGGCGGTGATCCGGCCCTTGGCGATGGTGGCCCCGACCACATGGCCGTAGGCCGCGTTCGGGGCCCGGTCATGGCGTTCATAGGCGTAGGGTGCCGTGCCGGTGGTCTTCTGCGGCCCGTCGATGCGGTCGGTCGGCTTGCCGATATGCTTCAGCTGGTCGATCGGGTTGCTGGTGGCGGGGGTTTCGAACTTCATGGCCTAGCCCCTCGCCTCGCTGAGCGCCGCGCCAAGGGTGCGGGTCGCCAGGGTCACTTTGAACGCGTTTTCTTCGGTCGGTCTGGCGCCGGCAAACACCTGCTCGGCCACCGCCCTGGCGCCGCCGGGCATGGCGCTTTCGGCCGCCTCGACCCGCCAGGGCTTGTGGGCCACGCCGCCGAACGCCGCCCTGCCCGTCCCGTCCGGTTGAACGACGGCGGCGACGGAAACGAGCGCGAAGGCGTAGGAGGCCCGGTCGCGGACCTTGCGGTAGATGTGCTGGCCGCCGATCGGTTTTGGCAGCGTCACCGCCGTGATCAGCTCACCCGGAGCCAGCACCGTCTCCACGGCCGGCGTCTCGGCCGGCAGGCGGTGGAAGTCGGCGATGGGGATGGCCCGGGTCTCGCCGCCCGGCCGCACCGTCTCGACCACGGCGTCCAGCACCCGCATGGCCACCGCCATGTCGCTGGGATGGGTGGCGATGCACTGGTCGCTGACGCCGATCACCGCCAGCGGCCGGCTGAAGCCGCCGATGGCCGAACAGCCGCTGCCGGGGTTGCGTTTGTTGCAGGGCTGGGCGGTGTCGTAGAAGTAGGGGCAGCGGGTCCGCTGCAGCAGGTTGCCGGCCGTCGTGGCCTTGTTGCGCAGCTGGCCCGAGGCGCCGGCCAGCAGAGCCCGCGACAGGACGCCATAGTCCTTGCGCACCCGCTTGTCGGCGGCCAGGTCGCTGTTGCGGACCAAGGCCCCGATGCGCAGGCCGCCATCCGCGGTCTTCTCGATTTTGTCCAGGTCCAGCTTGTTGACGTCGACCAGATGGGTCGGCGTCTCGATCTCCAGCTTCATCAGGTCCAGGAGGTTGGTGCCGCCGGCGATGAACCGCGCGCCGGGCTTGCTGGCCGCCGCCGCCGCCTCGGCCGGGGTGCGGGCGCGCTCGTAGGTGAAGCTTCTCATGCCTGGGTCCCCGCCACGTCCTCGATGGCCTCGATGATGTTGGAGTAGGCCCCGCAACGGCAGATGTTGCCGCTCATCCGCTCGCGCAGTTCGTCGGCGGTCACCTTGGGCTTGGCGTTGAGGTCGGCGGTGACATGGCTGGGGGCGCCGGCCTTGATCTCCTCCAGCACCGCCACCGCCGAGCAGATCTGGCCGGGCGTGCAGTAGCCGCACTGGTAGCCGTCGTGCTTGACGAAGGCCGCCTGCATCGGATGCAGGTCGCCGGGCGCGCCCAGGCCCTCGATGGTGGTGACCTTGTCGCCGTCGTGCATCACCGCCAGGCTCAGGCAGCTGTTGATCCGGCGGCCCTCGACGATGACCGTGCAGGCCCCGCACTGGCCGTGGTCGCAGCCCTTCTTGGTGCCAGTCAGGCGGAGATGCTCGCGCAAGGCGTCCAGCAGCGTCGTCCGGTTGTCGACCGTCAGCTCGCGCCGCTTGCCGTTGACCACCAACGTCACCGTCCCACCGGCCGGCGCCTGCGGCGCGGCCCTGGCAGGGGCGGTGCCGGCCGCAGCGGACCCGGCGGCCGCCGTGGCCGCGCCGGCGATAATCAGACCCCGTCGCGACACATCAATCTCCGGAAATGGCTGCATGAGGCTGTTCTCTCCTGACCCTGGTCATCAACGGCGGCGCAGGGCGCGCGTTCCGTTGAGGGAAAGGGGACTTGGTCTTCGGCCGGGACGATGGGCATGCAGAAACTGCTCCAACACCCCGATCATCCCGGCGTGCCGGGATCCAGTTCGTAGAACTCGGTGCTTTCCGGCAAAGCGCGGAGAGGCGTTTGAACCACGTCAGTTCCTGATGCGCCCCTCAGGCGCCCTATGAACTGGATCCCGGCATTCGCCGGGATGAGCGGATTTTGAAGGAAGCTTGCCGTGAAGCTCGGCAGAGCCAATGTCGCTTGCACCTATGGCCCTTCGGCCCACAGCCATTCGATCGCCTCCGGAAGCGTCTGTTCCAGCACCCGCTGGTCGAAATGCCGGCCCTCGCGGGACAGGGTGAACCGGTAATCGTAGCACTTCGCCGCCAGCGCCGCCGCCATCCGACGGTTGGCCAGCGGCCAGTTGTGCCAGGTCTCCTCGGGATCGTCGGCGTGCAGGTCCCGCTCGCCGACTTCCAGCCAGATCTTCAGGGGCTTGCGGGGCGCCGCCGGAATGAGGGCGGCATGATATTCCCAGGCCCCGCGCGGCGTGGCGGGGTCCGGCGGCGACTGCTGGTTCACAAAGGTGCCGGAGTAGGACAGCACCCGCCGCCAGCGGTCCGGGTGAAACCAGGCCATGGTGAAGGCGCAGGCCGCCCCCGAACTG
>SDZP01000151.1 GCA_004144935.1 Caulobacteraceae bacterium
GCATCCTCCCACGAAGCGTGGTGGAGGGGGCGAGGGACAGGGCGAGGTCGGTCAGCAAAGGCTTCCCAGCACAGTGAGTGAGGCTGGCGCACGGCCCTTGCCCCCTCCACCACGCTTCGTGGGAGGATGCAGGTCGCGGGCTCAAACCACCACCCGCCCGTCGCCCATGGTGACGATCCGGTCGGCGCGGGCGGCCAGGGCAGGGTCGTGGGTCACCATCACCATCGCCGCGCCGGTCTGGGCGACGAGGTCGAACATCAGGTCGGCGACGGCGGCGGCGTTGGGCCCATCGAGGTTGCCGGTCGGCTCATCGGCGAACAGCAGCTTGGGCTCCACGGCCAGGGCCCGGGCCAGCGCGACGCGCTGCTGCTCGCCGCCGCTGAGCTGATGGGGATAGTGGGTCAGGCGTTCTGAGAGACCCACCTTGGCCAGCCACCGGCCGGCCGTCTCGTCGGCGCCCTTGCGGCCGGCGATTTCCAGCGGGGTGGAGACATTCTCGATCGCGGTCATGTTGGGCAGCAGATGGAAGCTCTGGAACACCAGGCTGACCTGCGCCCGCCGCAGTTTCGCCCGACCGTCCTCCGACAGTTTCCCCATGTCCTGCCCGAACAAGGCCACCGACCCGGACGTCGGCCGCTCCAGACCCGCCGCCACGGCGATCAGCGACGACTTGCCCGAGCCCGAGGGTCCGACGACAGCCACCCGTTCGCCGGGCATGACCTGGAGGTCGACGCCCTTGAGGATTTCCACCGGGCCGGCCGCCGAGGGCAGGGTCAGGGTGACCGCTTCTAGTCGAAGCGGCGCGGTCGTCGTCCGGGTGTCGAGCATTCGGGGGCGTGGCCTGTTGAATCGGGGAGGAAGCGTTTGGCAAAGCGATGACCTCACCTACATAGGGCGCTGAGATGGCGAACACACCTGAACGATCTTTCACCGGCTTGCTGACCCGGCGCGCGGCCCTGACCGGCCTGGCCCTGCTGCCGGCCGCCCCCGCCTTTGCCCAGGGTCCTGGCGCCGCCAAGCCGCGCATCGTCACCGTGCTGGGCGACAGCATCACCGCCGGCCTCGGCCTGCCGCGCAACCTGGCCCTGCCCGCCGTGCTGGAGGCCGAGCTGAAGCGGCTGGGCAAGAACGTGCGCGTTCGCGGCGCCGGCGTGTCCGGCGACACCTCGGCCGCCGGGCTTGCGCGGGTGGACTTCAGCGTCCAGGCTGACACCAGCCTCTGCGTGGTGGCGTTCGGCGGCAACGACCTGCTGCAGGGGCTGGATCCCAAGCGCACCAGCAGCAACATCGACCGGATCATCGGCAAGCTCAAAGCCCGGCGGATCAATGTGGTGCTGGCCGGCATGGCTCCGCCGCCGGCCCTGGGGCGCGGCTATGCCCGCGATTTCGCGGCCATCTTTCCAACGCTGGCCCGCAAGCACGGCGCGGCCCTCTATCCCAACCTTCTGGCCGGGGTCGGCGGCATTCCGCGCCTGAACCAGCGGGACGGCATCCACCCGAACGCCGAGGGCGTGCGGATCATCGTCCGCGGCCTGGCGCCGGTGGTGGCGCGGGCGCTGGGGTAGTTTTCTCCGACCATCCTCGCGTAGGGGCGATATCCACGCGCCTGGCGCCGTCGATGCGGGTGGACCCTGACTTCCGTCAGGGCAATCGGATTATGAGCGACGGAAACAGGGTACAGGGGAACGCATGCAGTATTCAGAACTCGGCCGCACGGGCATCTCGGTGTCGCGCTGCTGTCTCGGCACCATGACCTGGGGCTCGCAGAACAGCGAGGCCGAGGCCCACGCACAGATGGACTACGCCCTCGAGCGCGGGGTCAACTTCTGGGACACGGCCGAGATGTACGCCTCGCCGCCGACGCCGGAGACGCAAGGCTCCACCGAGCGGCACATCGGCAGCTGGTTCGCCAAATCGGGCAAGCGGGACCAGGTGGTGCTGGCCTCGAAGGTCGCCGGACGCTCGCCGATGACCTGGCTGCGGGCCGACGGCTCGCCGACGACGCAGACGAAGGCGCAGATCGACGAGGCCGTGGAGGCCTCGCTGAAGCGGCTGCAGACCGACTACATCGACCTCTACCAGCTGCATTGGCCCGACCGGCCGGTGCAGATCTTCGGCGGCATGACCTTCCGCGACTACCCGCCGGGCTATGAGGGCTTCGAGGCCATCCTCACCGCCCTGGACGCGCATGTGAAGGCCGGCCGCATCCGGTCGATCGGCGTCAGCAACGAGACCCCCTGGGGCGTGATGAAGTTCGTCGAGGCGGCCGAGCGGCTGGGCCTGCCGCGCGTCGCCTCGATCCAGAACGCCTACAGCCTGGTCAACCGGGTCTACGAGTACGGCCTGGCCGAGGTCGGCATGCGCGAGGACGTCGGCCTGCTGGCCTATTCGCCGCTGGCCCAGGGCGCGCTGACCGGCAAGTACCTGGACGGGGCCCTGCCGGCCGGGGCGCGCAAGACGCTGTATAACCGCATGCAACGCTACGACGGACCCGGCTCGCAGGAGGCCATCCGGGGCTATGTGGCCTTGGCCAAAGAGACCGGCATCGACCCGGCCACCCTGGCCCTGAAGTTCTGCGACAGCCGCCCCTTCGTCGCCTCGACCATCATCGGGGCCACCTCGATGGCGCAACTGACCACCGACATCGACGCCTTTGATTTCGAATGGACGACGGAGTTGAGCAAGGCGGTCGACGCGCTGCATGTTGAGCGGCCCAATCCTTGTCCTTAAGGTTCTGATCCTTCTCCCGTTTGTCGGGAGAAGGACCTCGATAGCCGGACAGACCGGCGGATCCCATGCTTCGTCTTTTCACCGCCATCGCCATTCCCTGGGACATCGCCCAGGGTCTGGCCGAGCATCAGACCGGCCTCAACGGCGCCCGCTGGCGAAGCGCCGAACAGCTGCACATCACCCTGCGCTTTCTCGGCGACCTGCCGGAGAACAGGGCCGGCGACCTTGACGCCGAGCTGTCGGCGATCACCGCCGCGCCGTTCGACCTGGAGCTGGCGGGGGTCGGGCATTTCGGTGAGGCGGCCGATATCCACGCCATCTGGGCCGGGGTGGCGGAGAGCGCCGGGCTCGCCCGGCTGCGCAACCGCTGTGAGAGCGCCGCGCGGCGGGCCGGGCTGGCGGCCGACACCCGCGCCTACCGGCCGCATGTGACCCTGGCCTACCTCAAGCGCCCGGACCTCGGGGCGGTGATGGACTGGGAGGCGGCCAACAACCTGCTGCACAGCCCGGCCTTCCCGGTAAAGCGGTTCGGCCTCTATTCCAGCCACCGGACCACCGACGGATCGGAATACCGGCTGGAGGGAGATTACCCCCTGCGCTGAGCCGGCGTCAGGCGATCACCGCATGGTCCTTCAACACGCCCAGCGGCACGATGGCCAGAGTCTCCTCATGGGTCGATTCCAACACCAGCAGCGGCGCGCAACCGTCATCGAGGGCCTCCTTCCAGCGCGGCGCGCAGAGGCACCAGCGGTCACCTGGCTTGAGGCCCGCGAAGCCGTACTCGGGCCGCGGGGTGGAGAGGTCGTTGCCCTGCCGGGCGCTGTAGGCCAGGAACTCGGCCGTCATCACCGCGCAGACGGTGTGCAGCCCGGTGTCCTGCGGACCCGTCTCGCAGCAGCCGTTGCGGTAGAATCCGGTCACCGGGTCCAGCGAGCAGGGGATCAGTTCGCCGCCCAGCACATTGAGGGCGTCGGGGTCGTAGCGGGTTTCGGAGCGGCTCATGGGAACCATCCTGCTCCCATCGAAGCAACCTCGCCAGAGCCGGCGTTGCGGTCTGGCGGCGCGGGGCCGGCGCCGCTAAGGATGCAGCGACCCTACCCGCCTCGAAACGAACCATGACCGACACCTCTCGTCCCCGCCGCAGCGCCCTCTACATGCCGGCTTCCAACGCCAAGGCCATCGAGAAGGCCCGCGGGCTGCCCTGCGACGTGGTCATCCTGGACCTCGAGGACGCCGTCGCGCCCGAGTCCAAGGAGGCCGCCCGGATGCAGGCGGTTGAGGCGGTCAAGGCCGGCGGCTTCGGCCGCCGCGAGGTGGTCATACGGGTCAACGGCCTCGACACCCCCTGGGGCGCCGACGACCTGGCGGTGGCGGCCGGCGCCGGGGCCGACGCCATCCTGGTTCCCAAGGTCAGCAGCGCCGCCGATGTGAAAGCCTACAACGCCGCCATCGAAAAGGCGCCGCAGGCCACCAGGCTGTGGGCGATGATCGAGACCTGCGCCGCCCTGTTCGCCCTCAACGAGATCGCCGCCACGGCGAAGGACACCCGCCTGACGACCTGGGTGATGGGCACCAATGACCTGGCCAAGGAGATGCGCTGCCAGCAGACCGCCGACCGGGCGCCCTTCTGGGGCCCCCTGAGCCTGTCGGTGGCGGCGGCCCGGGCCCATGGCCTGACCATCCTCGATGGCGTGCAAAACGACATCGACAACGTCGAGAGCCTGGTCGCCGTGTGCGAGCAGGGCGTTCAGTTCGGCTTCGACGGCAAGACCCTGATCCATCCCAAGCAGATCGAGGCCTGCAACCTGGTGTTCTCGCCCGCTCCCGGCGAGGTCGACTGGGCCCGCAGCGTCATCGCCGCCTTTGCCCTGCCCGAGAACGCCGGCAAGGGCGCCATCCGCGTCGAGGGACGCATGGCCGAACTGCTGCACCTGGACCAGGCCCGGCGGCTGGTGGCGGTGTCGGAAGCCATTCGGGACGCCGACGCCGCATGAGGGTTTCCCTGCTTCTCGCCGCCGCCTTGCTGGCCTCGCCGGCCGCGCCCGCCCTGGCGCAGGATCAGCCGGCCGGCGCGGATCCGATCGGCGACGTGCTGTCCGGCCTGGCCGCCAGCCAGGGCATGGACGACGACGCGGCGGAGTCGCCGACGGCGACCTCGCCGGACGCGGCGCCAGCCGAGGCCGATGATGGGGACGGCGACTCCGAGGACCCGGGCACGGGACCGGCGCCGGCCCCGGCCTCGCCGCCGGCCTTCACTCCGGCCGCGCCGGTCTATTCGGCGCCGACGCCTTACATCCCGCCGCCGCCCCCCGCGGCCCGCCTGCCGCAGCTGGACCGGCCGGTGATGATCGATGAGCTTTACCGCACGCCGGAGGCCCCGCCGACGGCGGTGGAGCAGGCCTACGAGAGCCGCATCCGGGGCGGGCTGAACGCCGCCCAGGGCCTGCAGGGACCGCTGGACGGCGGCTGGGTGGTGCGCGGGCCGGACGGACGGACCCTGTACGGCCTGCAGCTGGTCGACAAGGGGACGGGGGCCATCCTGCTGGAGGGCGCTTGGCGCACCATGAAGCCTGGACAGCCGGGCGGCCAGGTCGGCCTGGTCGACAGCATCACCCGCACCCCCACGGGGGTCGATATCCGCTTCACCCCGCGCGGAGCCAGGGAAGCCTCGGTGCTGGAACTGGCGCCGGCCGGCGGCGGCTGGAGCGGCACCCTGTGGGAAGCCGGCGCGAACCGGCCGGTGACGCTGCGGCGGAACTGATCGGGCTGGCTAAAGGCTCAACGCCTTGCCGGCCACCAACACGGCATCCGACGCCTCGTCGTAGGCTTCCGCCGCGCTATGCCCCCAGACCGGCCCCGGCCAGGCGGGATCGTCCGATCGGCGGCCGACCACATGCACATGCAACTGGGCCGTGACGTTGCCCAGCGCGCCGATGTTCAGCTTGTCCACCGCCAGCCCGAGCAGACCGCCCAGCACCCGCACCGCCTGTCCGGCCAGGACCGTCTCCTCGATCAGCCGCGCCCTGTCCTCCGCCGACAGCTGCTCGACCTCCGTCAGGCCGTCCAGGCGCGGGATCAGCACCAGCCAGGGATAGCGGGCGTCGTCCTGCAGCCGCACATGGCAAAGCGGCAGCTCGCCGACCGCGTGGCTGCTGGCGACGAAGGCCGGATCGAGGGTGAACTCAGCCACGGGCCGGGACCGCCGCCCAGTAGTCGAAATCGAGGATGACCTCGGCCGGATAGGCGCCGGCCTCGTCCTTGTCCGGCAGGTCGGCGCAGGGCCGGTCCTTCGTCGCCACCAGCCGCAGCCGCAACGCCCCGATCCCCGGCTCCAGCAGCGCCTTGTCGAGCACCTCGCTCCAGGCGAACACGGTCGCCCCGGCGAAATAGGGATTCACGTGCCGGCCGCCGTTGATGCCGAGGATCAGGCCGGCGTTCTGCAGGCCGTTGAAGCTGAGCGCCTTGGCGGTGGAGATGACCACGCCGCCGTAGACCAGACGCCGCCCCGTCGGGTCCCTGGCGCGCTCGAACTGGTTGAAATGGACCTTGGCGGTGTTCTGGTAGAGCCGGGTGGCCAGCTGGTGCTCGGCCTCCTCGATGGCCATGCCGTCGACATGGTCGATCTTCTCG
Organism: Caulobacteraceae bacterium; assembly: GCA_004144935.1. Classification (GTDB taxonomy): domain Bacteria; phylum Pseudomonadota; class Alphaproteobacteria; order Caulobacterales; family Caulobacteraceae; genus Caulobacter. The sequence goes on from SDZP01000151.1 coordinate 6,361, forward strand.
CCGATCTCATAGTCCTCGAAGGCGTGCGGCGCGCCGGCCAGGGCGAAGTCGTACTTCGAGAAGTCGAGCGTCCTGGGGACGATCAGATCCGAGGCCGGGACGGCGGTCTTCAGCTCCGGGACCTTCTGCTCGGCGATCTGCGCCGCCTCGTCGCGCTTGCGGACCATGACCCAGCGCACGTAGCTGAGCACCGCCTCGCCATCCTGGTTCTCGCCGGTGGTGCGGACGTAGACCACCCCGGTCTTGCGGTTGGAGTTCTCCTTCAGCCCGATGACCTCGCTGGTCGCCGTCAGCGTATCGCCCGGAAACACCGGCCGCAGGAACAGGCCCTCGGCGTAGCCCAGGTTGGCGACGGCGTTGAGGCTGATGTCCGGCACCGTCTTGCCGAAGACGATGTGGAAGGCGATCAGCGGATCGACCGGCGCCCCGCGCAGGCCGCAGGACCGGGCGAACTCGTCGGAGCTGAACAGGGCGAAGCGCGGGCCATGGAGGGCGGTGTAGAGGGCGACGTCGCCGGCCGTCACCGTGCGCGGGGTGGCATGGCGCAGCATCTGGCCGAGCCGGAAGTCCTCGAAGTAGTTGCCGGGGTCGGTCTTCGACATCGCTTCGCCTGTCCGATTTGGGTTTGGACCCTAATGCCGCGCCCTTCGCATCCGCGAAAGGGGGCTTGAGGGGAACCCGGCGGGGGTCTAGACCGCCCGCGACCCTTTTTCTTCACTTCAGAGAGACCTGCTCCATGGCTCGAGCCAAGATCGCCCTCATCGGCGCCGGCATGATCGGCGGCACCCTGGCCCACATCGCCGCGCGCGAAGAGCTGGGCGACGTCATCCTGTTCGACATCGCCGAGGGCACGCCGCAGGGCAAGGCGCTCGACATCGCCGAAGCCACCAGCGTGATCGGTGCGGACGTGGCCCTGAAGGGCGCCAACTCCTACGAGGACATCGCCGGGGCAGACGTCTGCATCGTCACCGCCGGCGTGCCGCGCAAGGACGGCATGAGCCGCGACGACCTGCTGAACATCAACCTCAAGGTCATGAAGGCCGTCGGCGAGGGCATCAAGGCCCACGCCCCGAACGCCTTCGTCATCTGCATCACCAACCCGCTCGACGCCATGGTCTGGGCCCTCCGTGAGTTCAGCGGTCTGCCGCACGAGAAGGTGGTCGGCATGGCCGGCGTTCTCGACAGCGCCCGCTTCGCCTACTTCCTGGCCGAGAAGACCGGCGTCTCGGTCGAGGACATCCACGCCTGGACGCTCGGCGGCCACGGCGACGACATGGTGCCGATGGTGCGCCACTCGACGGTGGCCGGCCTGCCGCTGCCCGAACTGGTGTCGCAAGGCTGGATGACCCAGGAAGAGCTCGACGGCATCGTCAAGCGCACCCGCGGCGGCGGCGGCGAGATCGTCAAGCTTCTGAAGACCGGCAGCGCCTTCTACGCCCCGGCCGAGAGCGCCGTCGCCATGGCCACCAGCTACCTGAAGGACAAGAAGCGTTGCCTGCCCTGCGCCGCCTACCTGTCCGGCCAGTATGGCCTCAAGGACCTCTACGTCGGCGTGCCGGTGATCATCGGGGCCGGCGGCGTCGAGCGGATCATCGAGTTCTCGACCAACGACGAGGAGAAGGCGATGTTCGAGAAGTCGGTGGCTTCGGTGCAGGGGCTGATCGAGGCCTGCAAGACGATTGAGCCCTCGCTGGCTTAGAGGCGCCTCGTCCGGCAGTCGCTCCCCCTTTGGGGGAGCTGGCGGCGCCGATAGGCGACGACTGAGGGGCAGCGCCGGCGCCGAATTGCGTGGCGCAAATCACGGCTCGCCGGTG
>SDZP01000558.1 GCA_004144935.1 Caulobacteraceae bacterium
TTCATTGAACCAGGCGCTGTAAGGCCGGGCTGATGTCGATGTCGGAGCCCAGAGAGGTGTCTCGCGAGGATGTTCCCGATACGGAGCGTACAAGCAGCAGCAAGAAGAGACTCGTCGACTGGAAGAGGAAGAGAAGAAACGCGCGGAGGAGGAAGAGAAGAGAAAGAGGCAAATGGGCGGCGGCATGCAGAGCCCCTACGGCTCATGGACCATGGCCCGCGACGCCAGCGGCACCAGCTGGCAGCCGGAGGCGGCCGGCCACGGCGGCGTCCATTCCAGCGCCGGCGACTGGATGGTCATGAGCCACGCCCTGCTCAACCTCGTCTATAGCGACCAGAGCGGCCCGCGCGGCGACGACAGGGCCTTCCTGGCCGGCATGCTGATGACCTCGGCCAGCCGCGACTTCGGCCCGGCCACCCTCAACCTTCGCGCCATGCTCAGCCCCGACCCCCTGATGGGCGAGGACGGCTATCCCCTGCTGCTGGCGGCCGGCGAGACGGCCGACGGTGTCGAGCCCCTGGTCGACCGCCAGCACCCGCACGATCTGTTCATGGAGCTGTCGGCCAGCCTCTCCTACCGCTTCGGCGGCGACCAGAGCGTCTTCCTCTACGGCGGCCTGCCGGGCGAACCCGCCTTCGGTCCGCCCGCCTTCATGCACCGCCCCGCCGCCATGGACAGCCCCGAGGCGCCGATCAGCCACCACTGGCTGGACAGCACCCACATCACGTTCGGCGTGCTGACCGCCGGCTACGCCAAGGGGCCGTTCAAGCTCGAGGCCTCCCGCTTCCGCGGCCGCGAGCCGGACGAGAAACGCTACGACATCGAGACCGGCGCCCTAGATTCCACCGCGGTGCGGTTCAGCGTCAATCCGTCGGAAAACTGGGCCCTGCAGGCCAGCTGGGCCAGCATCGTCAGCCCAGAGGCGCTGGAGCCCGAGCATGACGAACGCCGCCTGTCCCTGAGCGCCCTCTATACCCGCGACTTCGGGGGGACAAAGGTCTCCGGCACCCTGGCCTGGGCCCGCAAGGACGTCGTCCCTGGCGACACCTCCCAGGCCTGGGTGGTCGAGGGCGCCGTGCAGCCGGGCCCGTGGACGATCTTCACGCGTCTGGAACAGGTCGATCAGTCGGAGCTGACCCTCGGCGTCCACCACGGCCCGCAATACACCGTACGCAAGGCCTCGCTAGGCGTCATCCACGACTGGTGGCTGGGCGACAACGTCCGCATCGGCGTCGGCGGCCTGATCAACGCCTTCGACATCCCTGCCCCCCTCTCGGCCAGTTACGGCGACCCCGGCGGCGGGATGGTTTTCGTGCGGCTGAAGGTGGAGTGATCCCTTCAGTCGCAAGCTATGCCTCATCAAATCCGCTCGTCCCGGCGAATGCCGGGACCCATTTCATAGAGCGCCGGAGGTGCAGCTTGAGGCGCTGACCGGATTTCGGCGGCCCCTTCTCGCCCCCCTCTAGCATCGCGATCTACGAAATGGGTCCCGGCATTCGCCGGGATGAGCGGACCATCAAGGTCAATATTTAAAGGTCGACGCGCCCTAAGGGGCGTCCCCCAGTCGCCCGATCACCTTGGCCAGGGCGGCGGCGTTGTAGGGCTTTGTCAGCCAGGCGGCGTCGCCGGGGTCCTCCGGGGCCGCCTCGCCGGTGGCGAAGATGATGCGCAGGTCCGGCCGCAGGGCCCGCGCCTGGGCCGCCAGGGCCTCGCCGCTCATCCCCGGCA
>SDZP01000559.1 GCA_004144935.1 Caulobacteraceae bacterium
GGGTGGGTAAACGTTGGGGTGACGGTGGCGCTTAAGGCCTCACCCGAATTTCGAACACCTTGGGCCACAGCTTGCCCGTCACCAGCACCCTTCCCGCCTTGGCGTCATAGGCGATGCCGTTCAACACGTCCTCGCTCCCGGTGCGGTCGGCGGCCGGCAGCAGGCCGGTCATGTCGATCCAGGCCTTAACCTTGCCGGTGGCGGGATCGATGCGGGCGATCCAGTCGCTGCCCCAGATGTTGGCCCAGACCTCGCCCTCGATCCATTCGATCTCGTTGATGTTGAACACCGAGCCGCCGCCGTCGGTGACCTTGACCCGGCCCTTTTCCTCCAGGGTTTGCGGATCGAGGAAGCGCAGCTCGTCGGTGCCGTCGCTCATGATGATGCGGTCGCCGTCGTGGGTCAGGCCCCAGCCCTCGCCCTTGTAGGCGAACTGCCCTTTCGGCTCGAAGGTCTTGAGATCGTAGATGAAACCGGCCCCGTCCTGCCAGGTGATCTCGATCAGCCGGTCCTGCCAGGCGACGATGCCCTCGCCGAAGTAGCGGGCGTCGACGTCGCGCTTTTGCAGCACCTTGCCGGTCGCGGGATCGACCTTGCGGATCGAGGAGCGGCCGTGCAGGCCGGTGCTCTCGTAGATCACCCCGTCCTGGAACAGCAGGCCCTGGGTGAAGGCGCCGGGGTCGTGCGGAAAGCTGGCGACGACCTCGTAGGACTGGATGGGGGCCCGCGGCGTCTGGGCGCCGGCGGCGGCCGGAGCCAGCAGCAGAAGGACGGCGAAGACGCGGGCGAAGAGCACGGGCGGATCCTTCAGGCGGCGCGGCGGGTGACCAGGACCGGGCCATCCTCGGTGTCGATGAAGGCGCCGTCGAGGCCAAAGACGATGCGCAGGGTGGCGGGGGTCAGCACCTGGCTCGGCGGGCCGTCGGCGGCGACACGGCCGGCGTGCAGCACGATCAGCCGGTCGCAGACCCGGGCGGCGAGGCCCAGGTCATGCAGGGTGACGACGACGGCCGCCCCGCGCGCCGCCTCCTGGGCCAGCAGGTCGAGGGCGAGGAACTGGGCGTCGGGGTCGAGGCCGGCGGTGGGCTCGTCGGCGACGAGCAGCGGCGCCCGGGTGGCCAGCAGGCGGGCCAGCAGCACCCTTGCCCGCTCGCCGCCGGAGAGGTCGAGCACCCCCCTGCCCTCGAAACCGGCCAGGCCGACGCGGTCCAGGCAGGCGGCGGCGAGGGCCCGGGCCTGGCCTTCCGGCAGGTCCGGGGCGCCCAGTTCGACGATTCGCATCGCCGCCAGGTTCCAGCCGACCCGCCGCTCCTGCGGCAGGTAGCCGGCGGCGCGGGCCCGCATGGCCGGTTTGAGGTTCGCCAATGGCTTGCCGGCAAGCCGCACCTGTCCCGCCTGCAGCGGCAGCAGACCAAGCCCGGCGCGCAGCAGGGTGGTCTTGCCGGCCCCGTTGGGGCCGATGACGCCGACCATCTCGCCCAGCGCGACGGTCAGGCTGACGCCCTGCAGCACCGGGCGGCCGCCGGGGCCGGCGTGGACGTCGTCGAAGGTCCAGCTCATGAACGCCAGCTCCGCGAGGCGCGCCAGGCGACCAGGGCGAACAGCGGCGCCCCGACCAGGGCGGTGACGACGCCGAGCTTGAGCTCCTGCTCGCTGGGCAGGACCCGGCTTATCAGGTCGGCGGCGGTCAGCAGGATGGCGCCGGCGATGGCCGAGGGGATCA
>SDZP01000560.1 GCA_004144935.1 Caulobacteraceae bacterium
CCCCAACCCCCGGCGCGACCCTCATCCGACCCCTTCGGGGCCACCTTCTCCCGGCCAGCGGGAGAAAGGAGGGCTGAGGCGGCCGGGGGCGGTCGAGGGTTGCTTTAGGTCTGTATTTTTCGTACAGTTGGAGCATGACCGCTTCGATAACTGACTCAGCCCCGGCGCCAGCCGGCGGGTTCCGCTCGGCTGCGGAGATCATCAAGCAGGCCGGCGGGTCGACCCATGTTGCGCGTGTGCTGGACCGGAGCGTGCGGACCGGCGGCGTTCCGGACGACCAGTGGGATGGGTTCGTCGAGAGAGGCTGGGCGATCAGTCGCGAGGAACTGCGGAGCGCCGCCGCCGCCCTGGGCGTGCGCAAGCATGCGGCGGTTCCGACGGCCGAGGCGCTGAAGGCGCGGCTGGCGACGCGGACCGGCGATCCGCGGACGATGGCGGAGATTTTCAACGACGGCGGCGGTCCGACCGCCATCGCGAAGAGCCTGCCCCGGCCGCTGTCCACGGTGGTCTCCTGGCAGATAAACGGCGTGCCCGACGACCAATGGGACACCTTCGTCGAGAGAGGGCTGGCGTTGAGCCGGGAGGAGCTGCGGGCGGCCAGCGCGATGCTGGGCGTGCAGAAGCATGCCGCCGGCCAGGCCCCGTCCCCGCCGCTGGTCAGCGACCGCCAGCGGCGCAGGGTGCGGGCCAATCCCGGCGGGCTGAGCGCGCTGTGCAGGCTGATCGACATTCCGGGCGTCGGGCCGGGGCGCGAGGCGGTGCTGGCGGCGCATCACCGGCTGTGGATCGAGAAGCTGGAGGCGGTCGAGCGGGGCGAGATCCGGCGGCTGATGGGGTTCATGCCGCCGGGGTCGGCCAAGTCGACCTATGCGGTGGATGTGTTCACGCCCTGGTTCCTGGCGCGGGGGCGGAACCGCAGCGTGCTGGTGGTGACCTATGCGACGGCGCTGGCCGGGCGGCGGGGGCGCAAGGCGAGGAGCGTGACGCGCCAGCCGGTGTTCCAGGCGCTGATGGACGTGGTTCCCGAGAAGGGCCGGGCCAGCGCCATCGACTGGGGTCTGAGCAACGGCGGCGAATGGATGGGGGCCGGGATGCTGGCCGGGATTACCGGGAACCGCGCCGACCTGGTGGTCATCGACGATCCGGTCAAGGGCCGGGCCGAGGCCCACAGCGCGCTGATCCGCAAGCGGACTCGGGAGGAGTTCGACGACACGGTGCGCACCCGGCTGAAGAGCGGCGGGCGGATCGTGCTGATCCAGACCCGCTGGCACGAGGACGACCTGGCCGGGAGCCTGTTGCCGGAGGACTATGACGGGCGCAGCGGGCCGGTGCTGTGCCGCGACGGGGAGACCTGGGAGGTGGTGAGCATCCCGGCGCTGGCCGAGCGGGAGGACGATCCGCTGGGCCGGCGCGTGGGCGACTGGCTGTGGCCGGAATACTGGCCGGCCGACCACTGGGGGCAGTTCCGGCTGAACCCGCGGACCTGGAACGCCCTGTACCAGCAGCGGCCGCGGCCCGAGGAGGGCGGCTATTTCGAGCGGCGGTGTTTCCAGCGGTTCCAGGAGCATGAGCTGCCGAAGTCGCTGCGCTACTACGGCTCGAGCGACTATGCGGTGACCGACGGCGGCGGCGATTTCACAAGGCTGACGGTGTGGGGCGTCGATGCGCGGCTGAACCTGTGGCGGGTGGGCAGCTGGGGCGGGCAGACCAGCAG
>SDZP01000561.1 GCA_004144935.1 Caulobacteraceae bacterium
GCGTCGCCCTCCCGCCCTTCCGGCAGCACCAGCCGCCGGGCGCAGGAACACCGCTGGCCGGTGATGATGAAGGCCGACTGCACCACCAGCGCCGCCGCGGCTTGCGCGTCCACCGCGTCCCAGACCACCAGCGGGTTGTTGCCGCCCAGCTCCAGCGCCAGGATCACATGCGGCCGCTCGGCGAAGTGCCGCCGGAAATGCGCCCCCGCCGCCCCGCTGCCGGTGAACAGCAGGCCGTCGATGTCCTGGTCGATCAGCGCCGCCCCGGTCTCGCGCCCGCCCTGCACCAGGTTGAACACCCCCGGCGGCAGGTCGGCCTTCTCCAGCACGCTCCCCATGATCTCCCCCGACCACGGCGTCTCCTCCGACGGCTTGAACACCACCGTGTCCCCGGCCAGCAGCGCCGGCACGACATGGCCGTTGGGCAGGTGGACCGGGAAGTTGTAGGGCCCCAGCACCGCCATCACCCCATGGGCCCGGTGGCGCAGCACGGCGCGTCCAAAGCCGGTGGCCGTCTCCTTCACCCCCGTCCGCTCGTCATAGGCGGCGATCGAGGCGTCGACCTTGGCGATCATCGAGCCGACCTCGGCGGTGGTCTCCCATAGCGCCTTGCCGGTCTCCCGCGATATGGCTTTCGCAAAGTCCGGCTGCGCGTCCTTCAGCGCCGCCTGGTAGCGCCGCATGGCCGCCACCCGCGCCTCGCGCGGCAGGTCGGCCCAGGGATGGAAGGCCGCCCGCGCCGCCGCCACGGCGGCCGCCACCTGCGTCTCGCTGGCCGCCGCCCCGGCCCAGACCACCGCTTCCGTCGCCGGATCGATACTCTCGAAACCCGCCGCCTCGCCCTGGACCCAGCGGCCGCCGATGTAGTTTCCCTTGCTCACGATTTCACACTCACCGCTTCGCCCTCGCCCAGCTTCAGCGCCTCCGCCGCCTCCCGGCTCATGATCGCCTTGACCCCGTCGACCAGCACCGGCGTCCGCACCGCCCGGAAACTGCCAATGGCCGTGGTCGAGACCAGCGCTTCCTCGCCATAGGCGTCCTCGTCCGTCCCGATGGCCACGGTCAGCCGCCGCGCCTCCTTGACCGTCTTGATGTCGTCCCGGTGGCAGCTCACCGTCGGCCCCGCGTCGAACAGGTCGATCAGACCCGAAAACCGGAAGCCTTCCCGCTCCAGCATCACCCGCGCCGCCTCGCCCTCGCGGTGGCACTTGCCGATCACCGCCCGCGCCTCCTGCGGCAGCAGGCCGACATAGATCGGATGCCGCGGCGCCAGATCCAGGATGAACTGGCCGTTGGTCGAGGCGCTCATCCGGTCCGCCTCGTCGAAGGCCAGCGGGAAGAACCGCCCCGCCACATGGTCCCAGAACGGGCACGACCCGTCCTCGTCGAACCAGCCGCGCAGCTCGGCCAGCACCATCTCGGCGAACCTGGACGGCTCGATGCCGATCAGCATGTAGCGCGACTGCGCCAGCAGCCGCCCGGCCCCGCCCTTGCGCTTCTCCGGCCGCAGGAACAGCGAGCCCACCTCCGACCAGCCGGCGCATTCGTTGACCATCACCAGCGCCTGGTGATCGAAGCGCAGCTCCAGCGTCGGCGACGACTGCGCCAGGGTCACCACCCGCAGCGAAAAGTGCGGCCGCTTCAGCCCCACCCCGGCCTTCACCCCGGCCACCCCGCCGACGGGACCATCGCCGGGGTGGCCGGGGTG
>SDZP01000152.1 GCA_004144935.1 Caulobacteraceae bacterium
GTTCCGCTCTCGCTGCAGGAACCCCATCTCTGGCGCGGCGACCGCATCGCCGAGGGGGCGGCGCTGCTCGACCGCGCCGCCGACCTTGCCCGTCCCGGCCCCCGCCAGATCCTCGCCGCCATCCACGGCGCCCACCTCTCGCGTCAGGAAACCGGCGTCACCCCCTGGGGCGACATCGCCCGCCTCTACGACGCCCTGGTCCTGATGCGCCCGGGCCCGGTCAGCGAGGTTAACCGCGCGGTGGCCTATGCCGAGGCGTTTGATCCGGACCAGGGCCTGCGCGCCTTCAACGCAATTTCCCCGCAGCCGACCTGGCTCCCCTGGCAGGTCGCCCGCGCCTGGCTGCTCGACCAGACGGGCCAAAGGGCGGCGGCGGCCTCGGCCTATGACGCGGCCCTGGCGCTTGATCCGCCACCGGCGGAGCGGCTTTACCTCGAACGCCAGCGGGCAAGGCTGAACTGACGCGCTGTCCTCCTCCGCAAGCAGGGAGGAAAGGATGTGCGCCAGCCCCGCTTTGCCACCCTCACCCCCGCATGGCATACGATCCCCATGGACGGCAGCCAGACCCCCGCACCCTTCCGCGACGCCCGCTACGCCCCGCGCCGGCTCGACGTCGAACGCCGCGACGACGGCGCCATCGTGCTGACCAACCCCACCCCCTGGTCGGACCGCTTCCTGACCACCACCGCCGCTCTCGACCACTGGGCCGGCGAGGCCCCCGACCGCGTCTGGCTGGTCGAACGCGACGGCGACGGCTGGCGCACCGTCACCTACGCCCAGGCCCACGCCCAGGTCTCCGCCCTGGCTGGCGCGCTCAAGGCGCTGGACCTGCCCGCCCCCCGCCCGCTGCTGATCCTCGCCCGCAACGGCATCGACCACGCCCTGATCTCCTACGCCGCCATGGGCCTCGGCATCCCGATCGCGCCGGTCTCGCCGCAGTACGGCCTCAAGGGCGCCGACCTCGCCCGCCTCGAATACGCCTGCCAGGTCCTGCAGCCCGCCGCCATCTACGCCGACGACGCCGAGGCCTTCGCCGGCGCCCTGGGCGCGCCCTTCCTCGCCGGCCTGCCGGTCATCGCCAGCCGCAATCCGCGCCCGGGCGACATGCCCTTCGCCGAGGCCCTGAAGGCCGCCCCCGCCGCCTTCACCGCCACCCCGGACGACACCGCCAAGCTGCTGCTGACCAGCGGCTCCACCGGCCGGCCCAAGGCCGTCATCTGCGCCCACCGCAATGTCTCGCTGAACGGCGCCCAGATCGCCGCCTGCTATGACGACCCCGACCCGCCGGTCGTCGTCAACGCCGCCCCCTGGAGCCACAGCCTGGGCGCCAACGCCATCCTGCACATGGTCCTGCACCGGGGCGGCACCCTCTACATCGACGCCGGCCAGCCGGTCCCCGGCCGCTTCGGCGAGACGGTGCGGAACCTCAAGGAGGTCTCGCCGACCTACCACAACATGGTCCCGGCCGGCTGGGGCCTGTTCGTCACCGAGCTGGAGCGCGACGAAGACCTCGCCAGGACCTTCTTCGCCAGGGTTCGCGTCCTGCAGTACGGCGGCGCCTCCATGGCCCAGTCGATCCTCGACCGGGTGCAGGCCGTGGCGACCCGCGTCTGCGGCCATCGCATCACCTTCGCCACCGGCTACGGCTCCACCGAGACCGGCCCCACCGCCTGCAACATCCACTGGCACAACGCCCGCTCCGGCATGTGCGGCCTGCCGGTCCCCGGCACCTCGGCCAAGCTGGTCCCGGTCGGCGAAAAGCACGAGATCCGCGTCAAGGGCCCACAGATCAGCCCCGGCTACCTGGGCGAGCCCGACCTCTCCGCCGCCGCCTTCGACGAGGAGGGTTACTATCGCCTCGGCGACGCCGCCCGCCTGGCCGACGAGGCCGACCCCGCCGCCGGCCTGGTCTTCGACGGCCGCCTGGTCGAGAACTTCAAGCTGGCCAGCGGCACCTTCGTCGCCGCCGGCGCCCTGCGGGTCGCGGCGGTTTCCGCCATCGGCGGCGCGGTCTCCGACGCCGTCGTCTGCGGCGAGGGCGAGGAGGGCGTCGGCCTGATGCTGTTCCTCGACCCCGGCTACAACGCCCGCCACACCCCGGACGAAACCCGCGCCGTCATTGAGGCCGGTCTGGCGAAAATGAACGCCGCGGCCAGGGGCGGCGGCGGCCGCATCTGGCGCGCCCTGATCCTCGACGGCGCCCCCGACGCCGCCAGCGGCGAACTGACCGACAAGGGCTACATCAACCAGGCCATGGCCCGCGGCCGCCGGCCGGTGGAACTGGCGCGGCTGTTCGCTTCCGAACCGGACGCCGGGGTGATGACCTTCCAGGGGTAGGGTCTTGCCGCTCCCGGCGCGTCTCGTCGGTTTGACAGAGGTCATGGCGCGCCGCGCGGCGGCATGATGATGTGGCGCTCAGTCGCCGCTCCAGGAACCCGCATGGCCCGCCTCCACCGAGAATCCCACCGCATCGACCGCGTCGGCTGGCTGCGGGCGGCCGTGCTCGGCGCCAACGACGGCATCGTCTCCACCGCCAGCCTGATCGTCGGGGTGGCGGCGGCGTCGCAGGGGCGGGGGCCGATCCTCGTGGCCGGCGTCGCCGCCCTGGTCGCCGGGGCCATGTCGATGGCGGCCGGGGAGTATGTCTCGGTCAGTTCGCAGTCCGACACCGAGCGCGCCGACCTCGCCAAGGAAAAGGCGGAAATCGAGACCCAGCCCGAGCATGAGCTGGAGGAACTGACCCAGATCTACGTCGGCCGCGGGGTCGAGGTCGGACTGGCCCGGCAGGTCGCGACCCAGATGATGAGCAAGGACGCCCTGGGCGCCCACGCCCGCGACGAGCTCGGCATCTCCCATTTCACCACCGCCCGGCCGATCCAGGCGGCCCTGACCTCGGCCGCCACCTTCGCCACCGGCGCCGCCCTGCCGCTGGCGCTGGCCGCCATCGTGCCGCTCAGCCTGCTTGTCTGGGCCGTCTCCATCGCCTCGCTGCTGTTCCTGGCCCTGCTCGGCGGCGTCGGCGCCCGGGCCGGCGGCGCGCCGATGCTCAAGCCGATCCTGCGGGTCACCTTCTGGGGCGCCATCGCCATGGCCCTGACCGCCGGGGTCGGGGCGCTGTTCGGGGTGTCGGCCTAGCGGCCGTCTTCGGCCAGTCTGCCGCTGACCCCCAGGCAGATCATCACCTGCCCCGCGAAGTAGAGCCCCCAGACCGCCAGCCCGACCGCGAAGGTCGGCTCGATCCGACCCATCCGGGCGAAGATCAGCAGGTCGGAGACCACGAACATCACCGCTCCCAGCCCTGTCCACAGCCGGGGAAACCGGCTGGTCCAGGCGCAGGCGGCCATCACCGACAGCCCCGTCGCATAGAGGGCGATGCCCGGCGCCTGGGCGCGGTCGGTGGGCAGCAGCCAGGCGATGGCCACGGCGGCCGGGACCAGCACCACCGCCAGCAGCAACTGGCTGCGGGTGAGGGCAGGGCGGCGATTGCGCAGGTAGAGGCCGATGGCGACCAGGTGCCCGGCCAGGAAGGCCAGCGCCCCGACGATGAAGTTCACGCCCAGCAGAACGTCGCCGAGCATCCCGAAGGCCATCACCGCCGTCAGCAGCCAGCCGTCGAGGCTTCGCGCCTGAAGGGCGGCGTAGATCGCCAGCAAGCCGACCCCCGTGCCCTTCCACGCCAGATCCCAGGCCGGCGGCAGGGTCATCCCCCAGGCCAGGACATAGGTCGTCCCGCCGATGAAGGCGGCGAGCAGCGCCGCCCTGGCCAGCTTGTCTCTCACGCCGTCCCCCCGATTCCGTCCGCTGCCAGCCTAGCGTGGTTTCCCTCCGCCGCGGAATCCGGCATGACCTCACCAACGAGGAGACCCCCGACATGAACGGCGCCGACGCCCTCATCACCACCCTGTGCGACAACGGCGTGGTGGCCTGTTTCGCCAATCCGGGCACCAGCGAGATGCAGTTCGTCTCGGCGCTGGACCGCGAGCCGCGCATGCGCCCGGTCCTCTGCCTGTTCGAGGGGGTCGCCACCGGCGCCGCCGACGGCTACGGCCGCATCGCCGGCAAGCCGGCCTGCACCCTGCTGCACCTCGGGGCCGGCTACGCCAACGGCGGGGCCAACCTGCACAACGCCCGCCGGGCCGGCACGCCGGTGGTCAACGTCATCGGCGACCACGCCACCTACCACCGCCAGTACGACGCCCCGCTGAACAGCGACATCGCCGGCTGGGCCGCCCCCAACAGCCTGTGGGTCAAATCGGCCGAGACCGCCGACGAGGTGGGCCCGCTCGCCGCCGAGGCCGTCCAGGCCAGCTTCGGCGCCCCCGGCGGCTGCGCCAGCCTGATCCTGCCGGCCGACACCGCCTGGCTGGAGACCACCGTCACCGGGCCGGTCCTGGAACCCAGGCCGCGCGCCCAGGTCACCACGGACCAGACCGCCTCCATCGCCGCCCGCCTGAAGGCCGCCAGGAAGCCGGTCATCCTGATGGGCGGCTCCTGCACGCAAGCCGCCGGCATCGCCGCCGCCGCCCGCGTCTCCGCCGCCGGGGTCCGCATCCTGATCGACACCTTCGTCGCCCGCCACTCGCGCGGCGCCGGCCACTTCGCCCCCGACCGCCTGCCCTATTTCGGCGAGATGGCCATCGCCGATCTCGAGGGCGTCGACCTGATGGTGCTGGTGGAAACCACCATGCCGGTCGCCTTCTTCGCCTATCCCGACCGCCCCAGCGTGCTGGTCCCCGAGGGCTGCGAACTGGCCAGCCTCTGCGGCAAGGACGCCGACGGTCCCGCCGCCCTGGCCGCCCTCGCCGACGCCCTCGGCGCCCCGGCCCACGGCCCGGTCGTCGAGCAGGCCCTGCCGGACGCGCCCAGCGGCCGCCTAGACCCCTACGCCATCGGCAAGTCCATCGCCCGCCACATGCCGGAAGGGACCCTGATCTCCGACGACGCGGTCACCGCCGGCCTGCCGATCTTCACCCAGACCAAGACCGCCCGGGCCCACGAATGGCTCTGCCTGACCGGCGGCGCCATCGGCCAGGGCATCCCGCTGGCCATCGGCGCGGCCGTCGCGGCGCCGCACGCCAAGGTGCTCAGCCTGAACGGCGACGGGGCCGGGATGTATACCGTCCAGGGCCTGTGGACGATCGCCCGCGAGAACCTCGACGTCACCGTCGTGGTCTTCGCCAACCACGCCTACCGCATCCTGGGCATCGAACTCGGCCGCACCGGCGCCGGCAACCCCGGCCCGGCGGCCAAGACCCTGCTCGACCTCAGCAACCCGAAGATCGACTGGCAGCAGATCGCCGGCGGATTGGGCATCAAGGCTGAACGGGCGACGACGGCCGAGGAGTTCGACGCCGCCTTCGAACGGGCGATGAACCAGCGCGGCCCGCGCTTCATCGAGGCGGTGCTTTGAGCGAAGCCATAGACCGGCGGGTTCTCGCGACCTTCAGCCTGCCGAACCTGCTGAAGACGGCGCCGCTGGTCCTGATCTTCCTGGTCATCACCCTCGGGGTCGGGTGGTTAACGGTCGCCGACCTCCGGACGGACGACCCCAGTCGCTACGCTCTTCCCTACATCCTGGTCGTCATGCCGCTCATGGCGGTGTTTCTGGCGGGGCAGGTGCGGCGCTACTTGGCCGCCCTGACCGGCGGCGGGGCGGCGCTTGTCGTCGACAATGGCCATCTCGTTTATCGGGCTGGCTGGGGGCCGCCGGTCGCGCTGAACACGATCAAGGCGGTGGAGGCGGTCAGCGACCGTCGCGGCCTCGGCCTGCGCCGCTATGCGAAGGTGACGGCCGACAAGGCGCTGTTCATCGACCTCGGGACGCTCCGCGAAACTGAAGCCGACGTCATCCAGGCGCTGTCGCGCCTGATCGCCGTCTAGTCCTTCCGCTTCGGGCCTTTGGCGAACCCCGCCTTGCCGGGAGGCGGACCCTTGAACGGGGGCTTCTTGTCGAAAGGCTTCTTCTCGTACGGCTTCTTCTCGCCGTACGGCTTGCGCGGACCGCCCGGGCCGGCGCCCGAACGACCGGCCGGACGCGGGGCCGGGCCTGCCGGGCGCGGCGAGCGGGTGTCGCCGATGCCCGGCGCGGTCGACGGTTCGATCTTGACGTCTTCGCGGCTGGTCGCCCGCACCGCTTCGGCGAACCGAACCGAGGCCTCGGCGCTGATCTCGAACTTGGTCTCGCTGTCGAAGATCTTGATCGAGCCGACGTCCTTCTTGGTCACGTGACCCAGGCGGCAGATCATCGGCAGGATCCACTTGGGGTCCGCGTTCTTGCCCCGGCCGACGTTGAGCCGGAACCAGATGCCGTCGGTCATGCCGCCTTCGCGCGGTTCGCGCGGCGTGTATTCCGCCCGCTCGGGACGCTCATAGCCGCCGCGCGGCGCCTCGGAGCGCTCGGGACGCTCGCGCGGCCCGCCCTTGGCCGGACGCGCATCGGCGCCCCGGCCGTCGTCGTAGAGTTCTTCCGGCTCGGGCAGGCCGCCGCGCTGCAGGCGCATGAAGGCCCCGGCGATTTCTTCCGGCGACTTCTGCTCGAGCAGCAGCTTGCCCAGCGCCATGTCCTCCTCGCCCACCGGCTCGAAGGTCATCGCCGTTTCCAGCAGCCGGGCCTTGTCGCGCTCGCGGATTTCCTCGGCCCCGGGCGGGCCGCTCCAGCCGGCGTCGATGTTGGCCGAACCGAACAGCATCTCGGCCTTGCGGCGGCGCGTGTAGGGTACGATCAGAACGCTGGTGCCCTTGCGCCCGGCCCGGCCGGTGCGGCCCGAGCGGTGTAGCAGGGTGGCCTTGTTCTGCGGCAGGTCGGCGTGGATGACGAGCCCAAGGTCGGGCAGGTCGAGCCCGCGCGCCGCCACGTCGGTGGCGACACAGACCCGGGCATGGCCGTCGCGCAGGGCCTGCAGGGCGTCGGACCGCTCGCGCTGGCTAAGCTCGCCCGACAGGCCGACGACGGCGAAGCCGCGTTCCTTCAGGCTCGCCTGCAGGTGCCGCACCGCCTCGCGGGTGTGACAGAAGACCAGGGCGCCGGGGGACTCGAAGTAGCGCAGCACGTTGACGACCGCGTGCTCCACCTCGTTGGGCGCCACGCGCACGGCGCGGTAGTCGATGTCGACGTGCGGCTGGTCCTTGCTGGTGGTGTCGATGCGCAGGGCGTCGTTCTGGAACTTGCGGGCCAGGAGGGCGATGTCCTTGGCGATGGTCGCCGAGAACAGCAGGGTGCGGCGCTCGGCCGGGGCCGTCTCCAGGATGAATTCCAGGTCCTCGCGGAACCCCAGGTCCAGCATCTCGTCGGCCTCGTCGAGGACGACGACCTTCAGGCTGGTCAGTTCCAGGTTGCCGCGTTCCAGGTGGTCGCGCAGGCGGCCGGGGGTGCCGACGACGATGTGGGCCCCGAAGTTCAGGGCGCGGGCCTCGGCCCGGGCGTCCATGCCGCCGACGCAGGAGACGATCTTGGCCCCGGTCTTGGCGTACAGCCAGGTCAGCTCGCGCTGCACCTGGATGGCCAGTTCGCGGGTCGGGGCGATGATCAGGGCCAAGGGCGCATCGGCGCGGCCGAACCGCTCGGCCTCGCCCAGCAGGCTTTCGGCCATGGCGATGCCGAAGGCGACGGTCTTGCCCGAGCCCGTCTGGGCGCTGACCAGCAGGTCCTGGCCGTCGGAGGCTTCCAGCACGGCGGACTGGACGGAGGTCGGGGTTTCATAGCCGCGCTCAAGGAGCGCCGCGTCGAGAGCGGGGTGGCTGGCGGGGAAGGTCATAGGGGTCGTTTCATTGTGCGGCGCACAATGGATGCGCGCGAGAGGGCGGGGCTGATACGCTCTATTGGAAGAAAACGCCAGCTTTGCCTGCGTTCCTCCCTTGGCGACGTGCGCCGGCGGGCTCCCTTCCCCCTCAATGGGGGAAGGGTTGGGGATGGGGGTGCTCTCACTGGCCCAGACGCGAAGGTCGAAGAGGGCGCTGACGCCTCAAGTGCTCCTCCGCAGCCACCGAGCGAACACCCCTCCCAACCCTCCCCATTGAGGGGAGGGCTTTTAGAG
>SDZP01000562.1 GCA_004144935.1 Caulobacteraceae bacterium
GCGACGGCGGGCTCCGGCGATGTCCTGGCCGGCTTCATCGCCGGCCTGATCGCCCAGGGCATGGAGAGTTTCGCGGCCGCCTGCGCCGGCGCATGGATCCATGCCGACTGCGCCGGCCGCTTCGGCCCGGGCCTGATCGCCGAGGACCTGCCGGATCTTGCGCCGGCCTCCCTCGGCTGGCTTCACGCCCGTCCGGCCCCGCCCAAACCGGGCTGAAGCGCCCGTCCGCCGGGGGCTTTGAGAATGGAAACGCCACCCCTTTTTAGTAGGACGGACGCCCCGGGATATGATGAAGGCCCGCTTCGGTAGGCGGGGCTAGTTGGGATACTGCGCCCGCACATAGCCCGCGGTGGGGGCGCTGATATCGTGGCACTGGATGACCTGCTGAATGCCCGGCACGGTGCTCAGCGCCAGGACCAGCCGCGCGATCCGCTGCGCCTGCAGGGCGAGGGAATCGCCCACCAGTCTGCCGTCGGCCTTGATGTAGGACAGGGTCCCGACGCTGGCGTAGCCCGGGTTGACGTGCTGCAGCAGCATGGTCACCAGCGGCGGCGCCCCGAGGGCTCCCATGATGCTGGTCTCAGCCGGCAGGTGCGGGACGATGTCGTTGTCGTACTCGTAGCGGATGTGATCGGTGAGGGCGGCGTTGTAGGCGGCGGCGAACACCGCGTCGCCGACCCGGGCCCCGGCGAAGCTGCGCACGACGATCCGGGCGTCCGGATAGTCCTGCCGCAGCCGCCAGGCGACCAGCGGGCAGATCGCGCCGCCCTTGCTGTGGCCGGTGACGTACAGGGTCTGGCCCGGAAAGGCGGCGACGACGGCCTTCACGGCGGGCCCAAGCTTGCTCCAGAGCTGCATGAAGGAGGTGTAGAAGCCTAGGTGGATGTCGCCGGGAAAGCCCGGCGGACTGCCCGCCGCCGGGAGCAGGACGGCCAAGGCGTCGCTGGCCCAGTCGACCACCACCTGCCGCGGCGGCTCGTTCGGGCCGGGCGGGGTGGTGCCCCGGATGGCGATGACGATGCCTTCCGGGATGTTGCCGACCAGCCCGGCGTCGTCATTCGCCAAGCCCGCCTGCACGCCATAGGGCGCCGCGGTCCAGCCGATGGCGTTCGACGAGGTGGGGGCGGGACCGGCGTCGATCATCGGCACGGGCCCGTCGCCGACGATGGCGTAGGTCTGCCGCGCGATGGTGAGCAGGCGAGCGGTCAGGGTGTAGGTCATATCGGCGTCCCCCAGTCTGGACCGGCAGCCGACGTTAAGGCCCAGGTTGTATTTTGCAAGACGCGCGTCGGGGCCGTGCGACCGCTCGGGCCGGAGCGACAGGAAGACATCGGAGCCGTGTCCGGACAGCCGGGAACTTGCCTCGCGCCGCTTGTCCCCCTATCCCTCCGCCCGAACCTTGCGGATGTGGCGGAACTGGTAGACGCACTGGATTTAGGTTCCAGCGCCGCAAGGCGTGGAGGTTCGAGTCCTCTCATCCGCACCATTCCCGCCGGCCCGGTTGGCCGGGCGCCTCGGAGGTCAGCCGGGGATAAGCCCAAGGAATAGGCGTTGCGGGCGGCCTTGGGGCTTGGCCCTAGGCGCCCTGCGTGACATAAGGCCCGCTTCGCGCCGGGCCGGGCCTCGATATGGCCCTGTTCGGCGCGCCCGATCCAACCCCGACGCGGGGCGATCCGCTCCACTCGTAGCGGCGCGCCGCCAG
>SDZP01000153.1 GCA_004144935.1 Caulobacteraceae bacterium
GAACATCACGTCCGGGCGGCCGGCGTCGTATTCGTCGAACACCAGGGCCATCGGCCGCTGCAGGCACCAGGGCAGGATGCCTTCGCGGAATTCGGTGATCTGCTTGCCGTCCTTCAGGACGATGGCGTCCTTGCCGACGAGGTCGATGCGGCTGACGTGGCTGTCGAGGTTGACCCGGACCAGCGGCCAGTTGAGGCGGGCGGCGACCTGTTCGATGTGGGTCGACTTGCCGGTGCCGTGATAGCCCTGCACCATGACGCGGCGGTCGAAGGCGAGGCCGGCGACGATGGCCAGCGTCGTCTGCGGATCGAACCTGTAGGCCTCGTCGATGTCCGGCACGTGGCTGTCGCGATGGCTGAAGGCAGGCACCTTCATGTCGCTGTCGACGCCGAAGACGTCACGGATGGAGACCTGCTTGTCCGGGACCAGGCTCAGCAGGGGATCGGCGGCGGCGGGGTTGTCGATGAGGTCGGCCATGTTGATGGTTCGATACCGCGTTTGAAGCGTTGGGCAAACACTCGTTCGACAGGAACCCGTGCATGAACCGTAAGGAATTGTTGCAGCCGGCCCATTGGCCCGCCTTGACGCTACGGATGCTGCGAGCAGCGCGCGCCGAGCTGGCGGCGGTCGGGGCGTTGCTGGTCCTGGGCGTCGGGGTGCTGTCCTTCATGGAGATCGCCGACGACGTCGGCGAGGGCGACACCAAGGGGATCGACATGTCGATCCTGATGATGTTCCGCGAGCCCGGCGATCCGCTGACCCCGATCGGCGGGCGCTGGGTGCGCGAGGCGGTGGGCGACATCACCGCCCTGGGCGGCTGGACGGTGCTGACCCTGTTCGTGCTGTTCCTGGTCGGCTTCCTGCTCAGCCTGAAGCGCTGGCGCGAGGCGCTGGTGCTGCTGGTGGCGGCGATGGGCGGCACGGCGCTCGGCCAGACCCTGAAGGGCGTTTTCGGACGCGAGCGGCCGGACGAGGCCTGGCGGCTGGTCGAGGTGGCCAACGCCAGCTTCCCCAGCGGCCACGCGATGATGTCGGCGGTGGTCTACCTGACCCTCGGCGCCCTGGTGGCCCGGTTCGCCAACCGCACGCGGGTCAAGCTTTTCGCCATGACGGTGGGGGTGATCCTCACCGCCATGGTCGGGGTCAGCCGGGTCTACCTCGGCGCCCACTGGCCCAGCGACGTGCTGGCGGGCTGGTGCGTTGGGGCGGCCTGGGCCATGGCCTGCTGGCTGGCGTCCTGGGCGGCGGAGAAGTGGTGGGGCAGGGACGTCGACGAGCGGACCGAAGGGTAGGGCCGCCTCAGGCCAGCTTCGCCTTCTTCAGCGTCTTCCACGCCTGGATCACCCGCTGCAGCTTGTGCTCGGCCGAGCGGTCGCCGCCGTTGCTGTCGGGGTGACAGCGTTTCAGCAGCTCGTGGTAGCGCTTCTTGATGTCCTTGGGCTCGGCGGTGTCGTCGAGATCCAGGTCCGCCAGGGCGCCGCGTTCCATCTTGCCCAGCAGCCGCCCGTCGGCGCGCGGCTTGGCCTGCACCTGCGAGGTGCCGCTGCCGAACAGGCTGAAGGGATCGACGAAGGCGCCCGGGTCGCGGGTGCCCGCCTGGGCCTCACGGCTGCGGTTGGAGGCCTTCATCGACCAGGTCGGCCGCTCGCCGGTCAGGCGCGAGGCCTGCACCTCGGCCACCTGGGCGTCGCTCATGCCGGCGAAGAAGTTCCACTGCTTGTTGTACTCGGCCGCGTGCGGCTGGCAGAACCAGTAGTGCTCGTTCATCATCTGCCGGGACTTCGGCGCGCGGGCCGTCGCCGCGGTGCGGCAACCGGCGTGGTCGCAGGCCCGCTCGCCCGGCTTCAGGGCGTTGACGTCGGTCTCCGCTTCCTTCTCGCCCTCCTTGGGCGGCCGGACACGGATGTCGATTAGTCGGGGTCGGTATTGAAAGGCGCCACTCATCGCCCGAAGTATGGGCCCTCAACGTGGGCTTTTCCAGAATTGAACATGACCGACTCACCCCCCATATCAAAAGTGATCCATGAAAAGCTCACCTCGGCCTTCGCCCCCACCCGGCTGGAGGTGGTGGACGACAGCGCGCGGCACCAGGGCCACGCCGGGCACCGGGAGGGCGGCGAGAGCCATTTCAACGTGGTGATCGAGGCGGCGGCCTTCGCCGGGGTCAACCGGGTGGCGCGCCAGCGGCAGGTTTATGCGGCGCTGGCGGAGGAACTGGCCGGGCCGGTGCATGCGCTTTCAGTGAAAGCGACGGCGCCGGGGGAATAACATCCCTCCCCAATTCGGAGCGGAAGCTCAGCCCCGCTTGGCCGCCAGTTCCTTCAGCACCCGCTCCAGGTCGCCCTGACGGAACGGCTTCTGCAGCACCAGGGCGCCCCGGTGGGCCTCGACCAGGCCCGCCTCGCCATAGCCGCTGGCGAAGGCGAACGGGATGCCGCGGGCTTTCAGCTGGTCGGCGACGGGGAAAATCTGGCGGCCGCCGACGTTGACGTCGAGGATGGCGGCGTCGAGTTCGGACTCGGTGGCCAAGGCCATGGCCTGATCGAGATCCGGGGCGGGACCGACAATGGCGCAACCAAACTCGGTCAGCATGTCTTCCACCAGCATGGAGACGAGCATCTCGTCTTCCACGACAAGCACACGAAGGCCGTCGAGACCCGCTACGCTATCCACCATCAATGCAAACCCCTCGCCCGAACCCGACGCGTCCCGCCCTTGGACGGCGCGCGCTACACAGACATCGTGGGAGCATAAGCCCCCGCTTAAGGCACCAGAACGGCGCTAGGGTCGGGTGAGTTCCCGAGATTCCGCAAAAAAGTTCAGACCGCGCCTTCGCCCCTGAGGAAGGCTGTCAGCGGGCCGGGATCGACGGCCTTCGCCACATGGGTCGCGCCGATCGCCGTCGGCAGGACCAGCGTGATGGTGCCACCCTCGGCCTTCTTGTCCTGCGCCATGTGGCCGACCAGGCGGGCGGCGTCGAACGGATGGCCGGCGACCTGATCCAGCCGCGTGGGCAGGCCGACCCCCGCCAGCAGGGCTTCGGCCCGCGCCGCGTCGGCCGGCGGGCAGAGGCCCCGGGCGGCGGCATAGCGGAAGGCCAGGGCGCAGCCGGCGGCCACGGCTTCGCCGTGCTTCAGCGCCTCGCCGTAACCGTTCTCCGCCTCCAGGGCGTGGCCGAAGGTGTGGCCGAGGTTCAGCAGCGCGCGGCGGCCGGCCTCCTTCTCGTCCTCGATGACGATCTCCGCCTTCATCGCCACGCAGCGACGGACGGCCTCGGCCAGGGCGGCGGGCTCGCGCGCCATGGCGGCGGCGGCCTGTCCCTCCAGCCAGGCGAAGAAGCCGGCGTCGCCCAGCAGGCCGTACTTGACCACCTCGGCCATGCCGCAGGCCATCTCGCGGTCCGGCAGGGTGGCCAGGACATCGAGGTCGGCCAGCACCAGGCGGGGCTGATGGAAGGCGCCGATCAGGTTCTTGCCGCGCGGGGTGTCGATCGCGGTCTTGCCGCCGACGGACGAGTCGACCTGGGCCAGCAGGGTGGTCGGGATCTGGATGAAGTCGATGCCGCGCTTGTAGATGCTGGCCGCGAAGCCCGCGAGGTCGCCAACCACGCCGCCGCCCAGCGCCACGATCAGGTCGCCGCGATCCAGCTCCAGCGCCAACAGGCGGTCCGAAAGGTCGGCCAGTCCCTCGAAGCTCTTGGAGGCCTCGCCGGGCGGAATGGTGATCAGGTGGGATTCGACGCCCGCGGCGGCCAGGGCGGCGACCAGCCGGCCGGCGTGCAGGCCGGCGACCGTCTCATCGGCGACGATGGCGGTGCGGCCGCGCTTCAGCAGCGGGGCGATGTAGCTGCCGGCATGGTCGATCAGCCCCGCGCCGATAACGACATCGTATTCGCGGCCGGCCAGGTTGACGGGAACGGTCAGGGTCATGCCGCGTGGGCCTCCAGGGCGCGCAGGATGGCGGCGACCGATTCCTGGTGCGGGGTTTCGCCCAGCTCGACGGTGATGTCGGCCAGGGCGTAGATCGGATAGCGCACCTCGGCGAGGGCGGTCAGGGCCGTCAGCGGGTCCTTGCCCTGGACCAGCGGCCGGTTGTCCTTGCGGGCGACGCGGCGGGCCAGGATGTCGATATCCGCCTTCAGCCAGACCGACAGGGCCTTCTCGGCGATCAGGGCGCGGGTGCCCTCGTTGATGAAGGCGCCGCCGCCGGTGGCCAGCACCATCGGACCGTCCTCCAGCAGCCGGCCGATGACCCGCCGCTCCCCGTCCCGGAACTCCGCCTCGCCGAAGGTCGCGAAGATGTCGGGGATCGAGCGGCCGGCCGCCGTCTCGATCTCGGTGTCGGCGTCCTTGAACGGCAGGTCCAGGGCCGTGGCCAGCCGCCGTCCGACGCTCGACTTGCCGACGCCCATCAGGCCGACCAGGGCGATGGTTCTGTTGCGCAGATGGGGCGGAGGCGAGGCCATGGGCAGGCGCTTACACGATCCGTCACCGGCGCGGGAGAGGTGGTCACCCCAGGTTTTCCTTCTCCCCCTGGGGGAGAAGGTGGCCCCGAAGGGGTCGGATGAGGGGTCGCACCGGCTTCTGACGCAAGCCTTTGCCGCCCCACCGCAATTTCAAGACCGGCGCGACCCCTCATCCAGCGCTACGCGCCACCTTCTCCCCCAAGAGGGAGAAGGGAGCTCTGAGGCAAACTGTCCACGCCCTGTGCTAAGCTCACCCCATGAAGCTGCTCCCGACCCTCCTGGCCGCCTGCCTTCTCGCCACCACGGCCCAAGCGCAAAGCGTCGAAGTCGCGCCCCTCGCCGCTCCCGACGTCTTCTCCGGCGGCGCGCGCGACAGCGGCCTGGGCCCGGACCTCTGGAAGGGCTCGTCGCCGGAGATCGCCCGGCGCATCATCCCCACGCTCGGGGCCAGACCCCTCAGCCCGGCCGCCCGCGGCCTGGCGGTGCGGCTGCTGTCGACCGGCGCCAACGCCCCGGACGGGGCCGGCGACGATCGCCCGCTGGCGGCGGCGCGGGCCCGCGCCCTGCTGGCGCTGGGCGAGCCGGCGGCCGCCAACGCCTCCGTCGAGCGCATTCCCAACCTGACCGCCGAGCCGGCCCTGGCCGAGACCGCCGCCGAAACCGCCCTGCTCACCGGGGCGGACGACCGCGCCTGCCGCATCGAAGAGGGGATCACCGTCGGCCGCGGCGAGATCTACTGGCTGCGCCTGCGCGCCTACTGCCAGGCCCTGGCCGGCCAGGCCGAGGCGGCGCAGCTCACCCTGACCCTGGCCCAGGAAAAGGCGCGCGACGCCACCCTGGGCCGGCTGATGACGGCGCTGCTGATCGGCGCCGAGCCCGGCGCGCCGTCGGCCCGCGACGGCCTGGAGACGGCCCTGTCGCGCAAACTGGGCCTGGCCACGCCGTCCTCCGCCACCGCGCCGGCCGCCATCGACACCGCCGGACTTGAGGCCCTGCTGCAGGCCGGGCCGCCCGGCGATCTCTATGCGGCCGCCCTTGGCCTGCCCCTCGACGGCGCCGCCCGCGACAGCCTGTTCGCCGCCGCCGGCAAGTCCGCCGCCGCGCCCGGACGGCTGGCCGCCCTGCAGGCCGCCGCCGACCGCGGCCTCGCTGGCGAGACGGCGCTGATCGCCCTGGCCATCGCCCAGGACAGCGGCAAGGCGGGCCTCACCCCCCACGACCGGGCGGCCATCGTTCGGGCTCTGGTCCGCGCCGGCCTGGTCCAGGACGCCCGCGCCTTCGCCTTCGAAGGCCTGTCGGCGCCGTGAGCCTGGTCCAGACGGGAAGGGGCTGGCCCGAGGCCTTCCTGGAGATGATGGCGGCCGAGCGCGGGGCGGCCCGCAACACCCTGACCGCCTACGGCAAGGACCTGGAGGATGTCGCCGGCTTCCTGGCCCGCCGGGGGCGGGGGTTCGCCGACGCGGCGGCCGAGGACATCGAGGCCTGGTTCATCGACCTCTCGGATCGGGGCCTCAGCCCCTCGACGGCGGCCCGGCGACGGGCGGCGGTGCGGCAGTTCTACCGCTTCGTGCTCGGCGAGGGCTGGCGGACCGACGATCCCTCCCGCCGGGTCGAGGCGCCGAAGCAGGGCCGGCCGCTGCCCAGGGTGCTGAGCCGCGACGAGGTCGACCGGCTGCTGGCGGCGGCCTCGGCGAGAGACGGTGGCCAGGGTCTCCGTCTCGCCTGCCTGATCGAGCTGACCTACGCCTCCGGCCTGCGAGTCAGCGAGCTGGTCGCCCTGCCGCTGGCCGCCCTGGCCCGCGACCCGGCCTACCTGATCGTCAAGGGCAAGGGCGGCAAGGAGCGGCTGGCGCCCCTGAACGGCGCCGCCCGCACGGCGGTGAAGGCCTGGCTGGAGGTCCGCAAGGCCTTCCTGCCCAAGGGCGTCAAGGAAAGCCCCTGGCTGTTCCCGTCGCGCGGCAAGGCCGGCCGGCTAACGCCCCGACGCTTCTCGCAACTCCTGGAGGAGGCGGCCGTCGCCGCCGGCATCGATCCGGCCCGGGTCAGCCCCCACGTCCTGCGCCACGCCTTCGCCACCCACCTGCTGGAGGGCGGCGCCGACCTGCGCGTGGTGCAGACCCTGCTCGGCCACAGCGACATCGCCACTACCCAGATCTACACCCACGTGGCCGGCGACCGGCTGCGCGCCGTGGTCGAGAGCAAGCATCCGCTGGGCCGCAAACGCTAGGGGCCAGCCACGTTTCCCACCGGCATCCCCAAACAGCCGGCACAGCTCTGGAACATGCGACTGTCCCCGAATTCGCTGCGGTCAGCTTGACGCGCTGCACCGCACAATCCAAACCAGCCGGGCAGCAAGGGAGCGCGCCATGAAGACGCCGCGGGGATACTTCAAGCCTCTGGCCATCGGCGCCCCGACGCCGCCGCGCGAGCTCCCCGTCCAGGTCGAGCGGATGATCCATTTCGTGCCGCCGCATCTGGACAAGGTGCGCGCCAAGGTGCCGGAGATGGCCAGACAGGCCGACGTCATCCTCGGCAACCTGGAAGACGCCATCCCCGCCGACCAGAAGGACGCCGCCCGCGCCGGCTTTATTCAAATGGCCAATGAGACCGACTTCGCCGCCCTCGGCGTCGGCCTCTGGACCCGCATCAACTGCCTGAACAGCCCCTGGCACTTCGACGACGTCACCCAGATCGTTGAGGGCGTCGGCGACCGGCTGGACGTGATGATGATCCCCAAGGTCGAGGGGCCGTGGGACATCCACTACATGGACCAGTTTCTGGCCATCCTCGAGGCCCGCCACGGCCTGAAGAAACCCATCCTGCTGCACGCCATCCTCGAGACCGCCGAGGGCGTCAACAACGTCGAGGCCATCTGCGCCGCCAGCCCGCGCATGCACGGCATCAGCCTGGGCCCCGCCGACCTCGCCGCCAGCCGGGGCATGAAGACCACCCGGGTCGGCGGCGGCCATCCCTTCTACAAGGTGATCGAGGACCCCCGCGCCGACGGCGCCCCCCGCATCGCCGCCCAGCAGGACATCTGGCACTACACCTTCGCGAAAATGGTCGACGCCTGCGCCGCCCATGGCATCAAGGCCTTCTACGGCCCGTTCGGCGCCATCGACGATCCGGAGGCCTGCGAACAGCAGTTCCGCAACGCCTTCCTGCTGGGCTGCGCCGGGGCCTGGTCGCTGCACCCCAGCCAGATCGACATCGCCAAGCGCGTCTTCAGCCCGGACCCCGACGAGGTGAAGTTCGCGGTGCGCATCCTGGAGGCCATGCCGGACGGCACTGGCGTGGTCATGCTCGACGGCAAGATGCAGGACGACGCCACCTGGAAGCAGGCCAGGGTGATGGTCGACTGCGCCCGCCAGATCGCCGGCCGGGATCCGGCCTTCAAGGCCCTCTACGGCTTCTAGTCAGCCGCGAGGCAGCAGCGCCAGATACGCCCGCGCGTTGGCGTGGATCGGGCTGACCGCCTCGACGAAGCGCATCAGGGCGGCCGGGTCGGCGATCTGGCGGGCGCAGTCGACCATCACCCTGGC
>SDZP01000563.1 GCA_004144935.1 Caulobacteraceae bacterium
GCCGGTGGCCATCTGCCGGCTCAAGCGCGCCGCCGCCGACAACAAGGGCGACCTGAACGGCCGCATGCCGACGGCCAACCCCACCTGGAACGGTAAGACCGTCGCCTGCGTCGGGGCCGGCCCCGCCAGTCTGACCGTCGCCCGCGACCTCGCCCCGCTGGGCTACCGGGTCGTCATCTATGACCGCGAGCACAAGGGCGGCGGCATGATCCGCAGCCAGATCCCGCGCTTCCGCCTGCCTGAAGAGGTGATCGACGAGGAGGTCGGCTACATCACCGCGCTTGGGCCTCAGCTGATCCTCAACCAGGAAGTCACCAGCCTGCAGGGCATGCTGGCCGAGCCCTACGACGCCATCTTCGTCGGCACCGGCGCCCCGCGCGGCCGCGACCTCGACGTGCCCGGCCGCGCCGAGGCGGCCGACAACATCCACGTCGGCATCGACTGGCTGAGCTCTGTCTCCTTCGGCCATATCGAGAAGATCGGCCGCCGGGTCATCGTTCTGGGCGGCGGCAACACGGCCATGGACTGCTGCCGCACCTCGCGCCGGCTGGGCGGCGAGGACGTCAAGGTCATCGTCCGCTCCGGCTTCGACGAGATGAAGGCCAGCCCCTGGGAGAAGGAGGACGCGATGCACGAAGGCATCCCGATCTTCAACTTCCTGGTCCCCAAGTCGGTCACCCACGAGAATGGCCAGCTCACCGGCCTGTGGTTCGAGAAGGTCGCCTGGCAGACCGGCGAGGACGGCCGCCGCGCGCTCAAGCCCACCGGCGAGCCCGACCAGCATTTCGAATGCGACGACGTCCTGGTCGCCATCGGCCAGGAGAACAGCTTTCCCTGGATCGAGCGCGAGGTGCTCGACTTCGACAAATGGGGCATGCCGGTGGTCGGCGAGACCACCTTCCAGTCCTCCAACCCCCGCGTCTTCTTCGGCGGCGACAGCGCCTTCGGGCCCAAGAACATCATCTGGGCCGTGGCCCACGGCCATGAGGCGGCGGTCTCCATCGATCTCTACTGCCGCGGCCAGGACGTCTCGCTGCGGCCGCCGCCGGGGGTGACCCTGGCGTCCCAGAAGATGGGCATCCACGAGTGGAGCTACGACAACGACGTCTCCCTCGACGAGCGCCGCAAGGTGCCGCTGATGGAGACCAGCCTGGCCCTCAGCTCGATCAAGAACGAGGTCGAACTCGGCTTCGACGAGCACCTGGCCTACGCCGAGACCCAGCGCTGTCTCAACTGCGACGTCCAGACGGTGTTCAGCGCCCCGGCCTGTATCGAATGCGACGCCTGCGTCGACATCTGCCCGACCGACTGCATCACCTTCACCGCCAACGGCGACGAGCCGGACCTGCGGATGCGGCTGAAGGCCCCGGCCCTCAACGACACCCAGGACCTCTATGTCTCGCCGGCCCTGATGACCGGCCGGGTGATGGTCAAGGACGAGGACGTCTGCCTGCACTGCGGCCTCTGCGCCGAGCGCTGTCCGACCGGGGCCTGGGACATGCAGAAGTTCCTGCTCAACACGACGCAGGCGGGGGGCTGCCGGTGACTTCCTCACCCGTAGCGAAGCGTACGGGGGAGGGGGACCGCCCGCGTAGCGGGTGGTGGAGGGGGCGTTCCCGCATACCGTGAGCTCCGCCGTATCCTCCCCCTCCGTCAGTGCTTCGCACTGCCACCTCCCCCTGGCGGGGGAGGAAT
>SDZP01000564.1 GCA_004144935.1 Caulobacteraceae bacterium
GGCCACGCCCGCGACCCCCGCC
This sequence comes from Caulobacteraceae bacterium, assembly GCA_004144935.1. Taxonomy (GTDB): domain Bacteria; phylum Pseudomonadota; class Alphaproteobacteria; order Caulobacterales; family Caulobacteraceae; genus Caulobacter. The sequence goes on from SDZP01000564.1 coordinate 23, forward strand.
GACCCGAGCATGGCCCCCGCCACGCCTACTGACCCGGCGACCAGCGTCGCGGCGGCCACCGCCGCCCCGGCCCAGGTCAACAATGGTCCGGTGCTCGACACGGCCGAGAACCGCGCCAAGTACCCGCCGCTGTCGCGGGCCGGCAAGCGCACGCCCGCCAAGGGCAATCGCTAACCTCTCGTCATCCCGGACAGCCCGCAGGGCTGATCCGGGACCCAGGGCCGGTGCACGGGCGGTGGATACAGCCGACTTTGTCCCTCCTGGGTCCCGGCGCTCCGCTTCGCTGCGGGCGGGATGACGGAAAAGGGTTGGCGGTCTTGCCATAGGTTGAAGACCAAGTCGGCGGGCCCTATGGTCCGCCGACTTTTTTTGCGCCTGCGAACAGACATATGATTGCCGCCACACCGACCTCCTTCCAGGGCCTGATCCTGACGCTCCACAACTATTGGAGCGACCGCGGTTGCGTCATCCTGCAGCCGCACGACATCGAGGTCGGGGCCGGCACCCTGCACCCGGCCACGGTGCTGCGCGCCCTCGGCCCCAAGCCCTGGAACGCCGCCTACGTCCAGCCAAGCCGCCGCCCCGGCGACGGCCGCTATGGCGAGAACCCCAACCGGTTGCAGCATTATTATCAGTACCAGGTGCTGCTGAAGCCCAACCCGCCGGACATGCAGGACCTCTACCTGGGCTCGCTGGCCGCCATCGGGCTGGACGCGCGCCTGCACGACATCCGCTTTGTCGAGGACGACTGGGAGAACCCCACGGTCGGGGCCTGGGGCCTGGGCTGGGAGGTCTGGTGCGACGGGATGGAGGTGTCGCAATACACCTACATGCAGCAGGTCGGCGGCCTCGACGTGAACCCGGTGGCCGGCGAGCTGACCTACGGGCTCGAGCGGCTGGCGATGTACGTCTTCGGCGTCGACAACGTCTACGACCTGCCGTTCAACGATCGCGGCACCTCCTACGGCGAGGTCTTCCTCGAGAACGAGCGCCAGATGAGCGCCTACAATTTCGAGGTCGCCGACGTCGAGACCTTGAAGCGCCAGTTCGAGGACATGGAGCGCCAGGTGGTCCGCATCCTCGACGAGGGGGTCGGTCCGCAGGGCCAGAAGCTGGTTCTGCCGGCCTATGACCACGTCCTGAAGGCCAGCCACCTGTTCAACGTCATGAACGCCCGCGGCGCCATCGCCGTGGCCGAGCGCGCCAGCTACATCGGCCGCATCCGCGACCTCTGCAAGCTGTGCGCCAGCGAATGGCTGAAGCAGCAGGAAGCGGCATGATGGCCTCGCCCGGCAGCGCGGGGCAGGACGCCGGCGCCCAACCGCGCCCTTCCACAGGCATCGAGCCTACACCCCATCCCCAACCCTTCCCCATTGAGGGGAAGGGAGCAGGAAAAGCCCTCCCCCTCAATGGGGGAGGGTTGGGTGGGGGTGCTCGCGCCGGCCAGACCGGAAGCGCTCCAATGGGCTCCGACCCTCTACCCACCGTCATCGGCAAGGCCTCCTTCGACCACGACCGCCACAGACCTGGCGCCGTCGGCCGCGCGCGAGCCCTCCGACGCGACATGACTGCGTCCGAAGGGAAGCTCTGGAAAGCGTTGCGCGCGCTCAAGCTGGGCATCCGCCGTCAAGCCCCGATGGGCCGCTACATCGCCGACTTCATCCATCACGGCG
>SDZP01000565.1 GCA_004144935.1 Caulobacteraceae bacterium
CTGGGTCCGGCCCTGGACGCTGGCGGCCTGGAGCCTGCTGACCGTCGGCATCACGCTTGGCAGCTTCTGGGCCTATTACGAGTTGGGCTGGGGCGGCTGGTGGTTCTGGGATCCGGTGGAAAACGCCAGCTTCATGCCCTGGCTGATGGGCGCGGCCCTGTTGCATTCGGCGGTGGTCACCGAGAAGCGCGGCGCGCTGCCGGGATGGACGCTGTTTCTGGCCATCGCCGCCTTCACCTTCTCGATGCTCGGCGCCTTCCTGGTGCGGTCCGGGGTGCTGACCAGCGTCCACGCCTTCGCCGTCGATCCCGAGCGCGGCCTGCTGCTGCTGGGCATCCTAGGCTTGGCGGCGGGCGGGGCGTTCGCCCTGTTCGCCTGGCGGGCCCCAACCCTGACCCCCGGCGGCGGCTTCAAGCCGATCAGCCGCGAGAGCGCCATCGTGGTGAACAACATCGTCCTGACCGCCGCCGCCGCCGCGGTGATGTTCGGCACCCTGTTCCCGCTGATCCGCGAGGCGCTGGACGGCCAGACGGTCTCGGTCGGGCCTCCCTATTTCAACCTGATCTTCGTGCCGATCATGGCCATCGGCCTGGTCATCCTGCCGTTCGGTCCGATGCTGGCCTGGAAGCGCGGCGACGCCCTCGGCGCCGCGCAGCGGCTGGGGGTCGCGGTGCTGCTGGCCGTCGGCGCCGGCCTCGTGACCCTGGCCGTCGTCAGCCCGCGCAAGGCGCTGGCCAGCGCCGGGGTGGCGCTCGGCGTCTGGTTGCTGATGGGCGCCCTGGTCGAGATCGGCGAGCGGGTGCGCCTCTTCCGCGCGCCCTGGCCGGAGGTGCGCCGGCGCCTGGGCGGCCTGCCGCGTGGCGCCTGGGGCTCCAGCCTGGCGCACTTCGGCCTGGGGCTGTTCATCCTCGGGGCCTGTTTCGAGACGTCCTGGAAGATCGAGCTGGCGGAGGCCATGGACGCCGGCCGCACCGTGCCGCTGGGCGGCTACCAGGTGACCCTCGACAGGGTCGGGATCATCGACGGACCCAACTACCTGGCTGAACAGGGGCTGCTGACCGTGCGCAAGCGCGGCAAGATCGTCTGCTCCGCCCGGCCCGAGCGACGCTTCTATCCGGCCGGCGGCCAGACGACACAGGAGGTGGCGATCTGCTATCGCGGTCTCGACCAGGTCTATCTGACCCTCGGCGAGCGGCGCGCGACGGCCCAGGGCAAGCCGGCCTGGCTGATCCGCGGCTACTTCAATCCGTGGGTGCAGCTGATCTTCCTGGGGCCGATGCTGATGGCGCTGGGCGGGGTGGTGTCGCTGTCGGACCGTCGTCTGCGGCTGGCGGTCGGCAAGCGCAGCAAGGCGGCGGCCACATGAAGCGTCTGCTCATCGCCCTGGCCGCCCTGGCCTGCGTCGCCGCCGCCTCCGATCCGGCCGAGCGGCTGAGCGACCCGGCCCAGGAGGCCCGCGCCCGGGCCCTGTTCCGCGAGGTGCGCTGCCTTGTCTGCCAGAACGAGTCGATCGACGACTCCACCGCGGGCCTCGCCGGGGACCTGCGCAAGGTGATCCGCGAACAGGTGGCCGCCGGTCGCGACGACGCCGAGATCCGCGCCTTCCTGGTCGACCGTTACGGGGAGTTCGCCTTGCTGAAGCCGGCCTTCTCGGCCCCCAACGCCGTGCTCTGGGG
>SDZP01000154.1 GCA_004144935.1 Caulobacteraceae bacterium
ATCATCAACGGGGCCTCCGACCTGATGGTGGAGGTGTTCGGCGAGGCCGGCCGTCACGCCCGTTCCGCCGTCGGGGTGTATCGCCTGCCGCGGAACTTCGCGGTGGAGGTGGACGCCATCGTGGAGCTGGCGCCGTGAAGCATCACCCCCGCCCCTCGCACGAGGACTTCGGCCAGGCCTGGGAACTGCTGTTCAGCCCGCCGGTCGCCCACCGCGGCCTGTGGTCGCCGGACGGGGCGCCGGAGAACAGCCTCGGCGCCTTCCAGGCCGCCTGCGCGGCCGGTTACGGCATCGAGCTGGATGTCCATCTGACCGCCGACGGCGAGGCGGTGGTGTTCCACGATCACAGCCTCGAACGGATGTGCGGCGTCGCCGGCAAGATCAAGGACCGCAGTCTGGCCGACCTGCGCGAGCTGCGCTTGAAGGGGACGGACGAGGCCATCCCGACGCTGGCGGAGGCTCTGGTCGAGATCGGCAGCCGGGCCCTGGTCCACATCGAACTGAAGACGCCCTTCGGCGAGGTCGGCGATCTTGAGAAGAGGGTCAGCGAAGTGCTGCTCGACCATCACGGCCCGACCTGTGTGATCGGCTTCAATCCCTACAGCCACGCCTGGTTCGCCGATCATCATCCGCAGATCCTGCGCGGCCTCGACAGCTATGCCTGGAACGACGAGGCGGCGATGAAGCTGGCTCCGGAAATGCGCAAGAGCTTCGCCAACCTGGAGCATGTAGAGATCGCCAGGCCCGACTTCCTGGCGCTGGACACCCGCATGCTGCCCTCCCCGCGCGCCGAGCTGTATCGCAGCCGGGGCATGCCGATCATCGCCTGGACGGTCCGCACCCTGGAGGACGGCGAGCGGCTTGAGGCCTTCTGCGACAACGTCATCTTCGAGGGCTTCCGCGCGTGACCCTGAAGCCGGCGGTCCGGATCCACCGCCGTATCGCCGAGATCGGGAAGGCCGCCTGGAGCGCCTGCGCCGGCGAAGGCAATCCGTTCGTCGCCTACGACTTCCTCGACATCTGCGAGGAGAGCGGCTGCGCCACCGACCGCACCGGCTGGGCGCCGCATCATCTGTCGGTCGAGGACGAGGCGGGTGAGATTGGCGCGGTAATGCCGCTGTACCTGAAGAGCCACAGCCAAGGGGAGTACGTCTTCGACTGGTCCTGGGCCGACGCCTATGAGCGGGCCGGCGGGCGGTATTATCCCAAGCTTCAATGCGCCGCGCCCTTCTCGCCGGTGACGGGTCCGCGACTGCTGGTGCGGCCGGATATCGATCCCGACGAGGGCAGGCAGATGTTGCTGGGCGGAGCGTTGACGGTCGCCGAGAAGCTCGGCGCCTCGGGGCTGCACGTCACCTTCCCGGAGAAGCCAGACTGGGATTTCCTGACCCGGGCCGGGCTGCTGGCGCGGCAGGACCAGCAGTACCACTGGAGCAACGCCGGCTACGCCACCTTCGACGACTTCCTGGCCGCGCTGTCGTCGGGCCGCCGCAAGACCATCCGCCGGGAGCGGCGTGACGCCCAGGCAGGCATCGAGATCGTCGGCCTGACCGGCGCGGAGCTGACAGAAGAGCACTGGGACGCCTTCTTCGCCTTCTACATGGACACCGGGGCCCGCAAGTGGGGCAGCCCCTATCTGAACCGGCGGTTCTTCTCGCTGCTGGGCGAGCGGATGGCGGACCGGGTGCTGCTCGTCATGGCCAGACGGGAGGGCCAGTGGATCGCCGGGGCGCTGAACCTGATCGGCGACGACTGTCTCTACGGCCGCAACTGGGGCGCGCTGGAGGAGCGGCCGTTCCTGCATTTCGAACTCTGCTACTACCAGGCCATCGAGCACGCCATCCGCCTGGGGCTTGGTCGCGTCGAGGCCGGGGCACAGGGCCAGCACAAGATCGCCCGCGGCTACCTGCCCTCCCCAGTCTATTCCGCCCACTGGATCGCCGACCCGATGCTGCGCGAACCGGTCGCCCGCTACCTGGACCAGGAGCGGGCCAATGTGCAAGGCGAGATGGACTACCTGGCCGAGGAGTTCTCGCCGTTCAGGCAGGGCTAGCTATTGTCCCAGGAGGCCTTGAGAAGGCTGGCGATCGAGGCGTCGACCTCATCTGGTGACGAGAGGGTGACGGCCGCCTTCAGCCGCTCGGACCAGCCTTCGTTCCTGTAGGGCTCCAGGCGCGGATCGGCCTCCGGCGAGACGCAGAGGCCCAGGCGCGCCTTGCCGCCCTTCAACGGTCGCACCGCGGCCAACTGGAAGTTCCGCGACCAGGCTGAAAATCCCTTGCGCTGGCCGGTGATCAGGCCGGGGTAGTCCTTCACCTGCGTTTCGATGGCTTCGAGGATGGCGGTGGAGGCCGGGTCCTTCCACAGGGCGGCGCGCAGGGCCGGGCCGTCGTCCCAGGCAACCTCGGACGGGAAGGCCTCGGCGAGGATATGGGCGATGCGGTTGACGCCGAGTCCGTAGTGCTCGCGCAGCCAGTCGGTGCGCTTGCCGGGCGTCGTCTCCGGGCAGGTTTTCGCGATGGCCACCCAGTCGGCAAGGCTCTTGCCAGTGTCCCGTTCAAGGCTCGCCTGCACCGAGGCAAACCACTTCTTCTGGCGCTCGGTGAGGTGTTCGGCCATCGTCTCTTGTCCCTGTTGGAGCGAGCTAATGAGTCTGGACGGAACCTACGACGACGCCAACATCTTTGCGAAGATCGTGCGGGGCGAGATCCCCAGCGCCAAGGTGTTCGAGGACGACGACGTTCTGGCCTTCATGGACGCCTTTCCCCAGGCCCGGGGGCATTGCCTGGTCATTTCCAAGACCTCCAAGGCGCGCAACTTGCTCGAGATCGAGACCGAGGCGCTGGCGAAGGTGATGGCCGCCGTCCAGCGGTTGACCCGCGCCGTGGTCAAGGGCCTGACGCCGGACGGGGTTGTGGTCACCCAGTTCAACGGCGCCCCGGCCGGCCAGACCATCTTCCATCTGCATGTCCACGTCATCCCGCGCTGGGAAGGCGAGGCGCTGGGCCGGCATGGCGGCGGCATGGCCGATCCGGCCGAGCTGCAGGCGCTGGCGGCGCGGATCAGGGCGGCGCTGGACTAGCGTCGCAGCAGCCGGTCCCGCGCGGCGTTGAGCTGGGCGGCGAGACCGGCGGTGCCGCCCTTGTCGGGATGGGCCATGCGGATCAGCCGGCTGTAGGCAGCCTGGATCTCGGCCTCGTCGGCGGTTTCGGTGACCCCCAGGATGGCGCGCGCCTCGCTGTCGCCCGGGGCCGGCAGGTCGGGCCTGGCCGGCCGACGGGTTCGCGCGCCAAAGGCCAGGCCGAGGCCGACCAGCACCAGCCCGCCGCCCAGCAGCAGGCTGCCCCGCATGGCCGCGGCGACGCCGCCGACGACAGCCAGGGCCCCCAGCACGGCGGTGGCGACGCGCCAGTCGGACTTCGCCAGTTTCGGCAAGGCGCGCCGACCGGTCCAGACGAGCAGGCCGACCACGGCTGCTGCCAGCAGGAGATAGATCATCGTGGAGAACTCCCCGCCCTACTCGGCGGCGAGCAACACATCACCCGAGAAGGCCGAAAGACCAAGCGAATGCATCAGGGCCCGCAGTTCCTGGCGCGCCGCCACATGGCTGAGCGCCACCGGAATCGGCCGCACCTTACTGGACAGGTCGGCGACGGTCAGGCCGAAGGGGAAGAGCTCGCGGTAGATGACCCGGTCTCGCAGGCCAGGCCCGGTGCGGAAGCCCACCCGCTTGGCCAGGGCCATCAGCCGGTCGTCGACCCGCTTGCGGTTGCGGGCGTCGGCGGATGCCAGGCGGTTGCGCAGCACCACCCAGTCGAGCGGCTGGCGCTGGCCGGTCATGGCGCGGGCCTTGCGGGCTTCCCAGACCGTCTCGGAATAGAGGCTGGGCTTTTCCAGCTCAAGGGTCACCGGGTTCACCGAGCCCAGCATGTCGAAGTCGACGAAGCTGTCATTCATCGGGGTGACGATCAGGTCGGCGCGGGCATGGGCGGCGCGGCTCAGTGGAGTGTCGCCGCCGGGCGTGTCGATGATCAGGAAGTCGGCGTCCTGGTGGCCGGCGGCGAAGGCCGTCTCGAAGGCGGCCATCTGCTCGGCGGCGTCGGCGCGGTGCAGGGCGACACCGTCTTCGGACGGGTTGCGGATCAGGGGCTCCGGCAGGCTGACCGCGGATTCGGAGGCAAGCCAGGCGTGGCGGTTGCGGTAGAACTTGGCGAGCGAGGACTGGCGCAGGTCGAGATCCATGATCGCCACCTTGGCGCCGCCATGCAGCAGGGCGCTGGTCAGGTGGATGGCGATCGTCGACTTGCCGGCCCCGCCCTTCTCATTGCCCACGACAATGATCCTCGGCATCTGCTTGGGGGGCTGTTGCATGGCGGTCTCCTTCGCCGGTGGCCGCGACTCACCGGTCGCGGGCGGCCCACGATCAACCGCCCAGTTAACCTTGGTCAACGCGACCCTCTCGGTTGTCCACACCCGTGTGGATACCGTCGGTTCGTCTGGACTTGCCCCGTCGCCGCGCGTCATAAGCCAAACCCCTTACGCCACAAGGAGGACAGCCATGTCTTCGCCCCCTCGCATCGTCCGCACCGTAGCCGACTTGCGCTTATCGGTCGCGGCCTGGCGCGCGGCAGGCGAACGGGTCGCCATGGTTCCGACCATGGGAGCGCTGCATGCGGGGCACCTGTCGCTCGTAAAGCTTGGGCTGGAGAAGGCCGACCGGGTGGTGGCCTCGATCTTCGTCAACCCGGCCCAGTTCGCGCCGCACGAGGACTTCGACGCCTATCCGCGCGGCGAGGGCCGCGACGCAGACCTTCTGGGCGAGGCCGGCTGCCAGCTGATCTTCGCGCCCGGGGTCAGGGACATGTACCCGCCGGGCTTCGCGACGAGGGTGGCGGTGGACGGGGTCTCCGGGCCGCTGGAGGGCGAGAAGCGGCCGCAGTTCTTCGGCGGGGTGGCGACGGTGGTGTCCAAGCTGCTGATCCAGTGTGGCCCGGATGTCGCCCTGTTCGGGGAGAAGGACTACCAGCAGCTGCTGGTCATCAAGCGGATGGCGCGGGACCTGGACCTGCCGGTCGAGATCGTCGGCGGGCTGACGGTGCGCGAGGCGGACGGCTTGGCCATGTCGTCGCGCAACGCCTACCTCAGCGCCGAGGAACGGAAGACGGCGGCGACCCTGCCTTCGGTGATGGCCGAAGCGGTCGAGGCTCTGCGCGCCGGGGCGGCGGCGGCTGAGGTCGAGGCCGCGGCGGCGGCGCGGCTGGCGGCGGCGGGGTTCGGGCCGGTCGACTATGTGCAGGTTCATGACGGGGACAGCATGGAACGGCTGGGCCCCGAGGCGGTCGGCGCCGGGGCGCGGGTGTTCGTGGCGGCGTGGCTGGGCAAGACGCGGTTGATCGACAACTGGGCGGTTTAGGTCCTCCCCATCGGGGGAGGACCTTAGGCCTGCGCTACCACGCCCCCAGCTCCCGTAGCTGCTTGGCCAGGTCCTGGTCCATCGCCTCCCCTGCCCCGGTCGCCAGGTCCGGCGGGACGTCCGCGTGGTCTAGGTAGCGCCAGCCCTGGAAGGGTCGGCGGGGCTGCGGGGCGGTTTCGATCAGGTCGGGGTGCAGCATGAAGCGCACCGGCTGGTGGCCCGGCAGGCCGGTCCGGATTTCGGTGATGGTCTGGCGGGCCAGGATGCTGCCCTTGATCACCCAGTAGAGCGATCCCCCTTCGAGGATCTCGGCGGCGCGCTTTGGGGCCATGCGGGTCGGACAGTAGGACGGATGGCCTTGGGCTGCGCGCTGGGCGCGCCAGTCGCGCAGGTCCTGCAGGCTTTCGACCCCGACGCAAAGCTTGATGATGTGGAGCGGCATGGCGCGGGATGTAGCGGGCCAAGGGCCGGATTCGAAGGGGTCGGCGTGATTTGCCGCAGGATCGACGAAACGATTAGGGAAATGGCGGCGCCTTGCTCTGGTCTTCCGGGGGCGCCGGTGGCGGGTTGAGCTTGAGCTCAGCGTCGTTGAGCCGACCCGCGCTGGCAGCCATCCTGGCGGTGCAGACTTTGAAGTCAGCTTTCCACTCGGCGTTGAACAGGTCGCCCATCGCTGCCGGAGACGCCAGGAAGGCATAGGCTTCGCTGATCCAGTCCCGCGCGGGGTCGGCGCCTTCCAGCCGGCCCAGGTAGTAGAAGACCAATCCCGAAGCCTTGGCGATCCGCACCGTGGCGTATCCATAATTGAGCGCCAGATTCAGACAACGCTGGTCGCTCGGCGCCGCCTCCGGTTGGGCGGCTATAGCTGGGGCCGCCAGAACCAGCGTCATGAACGACGAAATGGCCGCCAGACGCCTACGCATGGGCCGCCTCGAGCTTGGCCAGCACCACCCCTTCGCTGACCTGACCGCCGGCGACCGCTGACAGCTCGGCGATGACGCCGTCGAAGGGGGCCGTCAGGGCGTGTTCCATCTTCATGGCTTCGAGGACCAGCAGGGTCTGGCCCTTGGTCACCCGGTCGCCGGCCTTGACCGAGACGGAGACGATCTTGCCCGGCATGGGCGAGAGGACCGAGCCGTCGGAGGCGTCGGCGCCGCCGCCGAAATCATGGGCGGCGTTCGGGTCGACGACCAGGCAGTCGCCGGCATCGAACAGGAGCAGCACATCGCCCGAGTGGGCGTACTGCACCGTCCGGCCCTTGCCGACCTCGATGCTGTCGCGGCCGACGCGAACTCGCCTGGTCTGGCCGCCCAAACCGACGTCCCAGCCGTGCTCGCCGTCCTGGGCCGTAACCGCTTCGCCGGCCAGGCGCAGGCCGTTCAGGGTGGTGGTGTGGCTCGCCCGGGGCGGGGCGTTGAGGCGGAAGCCGTAGATGCCGTCCGGATCGGTGCTCCAGGGGCCGTCGCTGTAGCTATGCGGGCCGTAGCCGGCCTCCTCGGCGGTGAGGGCGAGCGCGGCCAGCTTAAGCTCCGGCCTGGCGGGAAGCGCCACCAGCTGGTCAAGCCGGCGCTCGATGAAGCCGGTATCGACGTCGCCGGCGACGAAGTCAGGGTGGGCGGCGCAACGGGCCAGGAAGCCGGCGTTGACCTTGACCGGCCAGACCTGCACCGCGCCGCAGGCCTGCGCCAGCCTGTGGGCCGCCGTCTCGCGATCTTCGGCATGGACGATGATCTTGGCGATCATCGGGTCGTAGAAGGGCGAGACCTCTCCTCCCTCCTCCACGGCGCTGTCGATGCGGGCGATGTCTTCCGGCAGTTCGAAATGCGCCAGCCGCCCCGTGCTCGGCAGGAAGCCCGTCGCTGGATTCTCGGCGTAGAGCCGCGCCTCCATGGCCCAGCCGTCGATCTTCAGGTCGTCCTGCGTCAGCGGCAGCGGCTCGCCGCTGGCCACGCGCAGCTGCCACTCCACCAGGTCCTGGCCGGTGATCATCTCGGTCACCGGATGCTCGACCTGCAGGCGGGTGTTCATCTCCATGAACCAGATGCGGTCGGCCTTAAGGCCGTCGCTGGCGTCGGCGATGAACTCGATGGTGCCGGCGCCCTCGTAGTTGACGGCGCGGGCGGCCTTGACGGCGGCCTCGCAGACGACAGCGCGGGTGGCCTCGTCCATGCCGGGGGCAGGGGCTTCCTCGATGACCTTCTGGTGGCGGCGCTGCAGGCTGCAGTCGCGCTCGAACAGGTGGACGACGTTGCCGTGGCTGTCGCCGAACACCTGCACCTCGATGTGGCGCGGGCGGGTGACGTACTTCTCGATCAGCACTTTCTGGTCGCCGAAGCTTGCCGACGCCTCGCGCTGGCAGCTGGCCAGGGCGGCGGCGAACTCGCCGGCTTCCAGCACCTTGCGCATGCCCTTGCCGCCGCCGCCGGCCACGGCCTTGATCAGCACCGGATAGCCGATGGCGTCGGC
>SDZP01000566.1 GCA_004144935.1 Caulobacteraceae bacterium
GCGCCGCACCGGCCAGATCCTGCGCGGAGTCGAGCCTGACGACCTGCAGCGCTTCGGCCTGATCCCGGAATTCATCGGCCGCCTGCCGGTCATCGCCACCCTCGAGGATCTCGATGAAGCGGCGCTGATGACCATCCTGACCGAGCCGAAGAACGCGCTGATCAAGCAGTATGGCCGCCTGTTCGAGATGGAGAACGTCGGCCTGAAGTTCACCGACGATGCCCTGATGGCCGTGGCCCGCAAGGCCATCCTGCGCCGCACCGGCGCCCGCGGCCTGCGCTCGATCATGGAAGGCATCCTGCTCGACACCATGTTCGAACTGCCGTCCTACGAGGGCGTCGAAGAGGTGGTGGTCAATGCCGAGGTGGTCGAAGGCCGCGCCCAGCCGCTGGTCATCTACGCCGAGAAGAAGGGCGGGGCGGGGGCCGCATAGAGGGCCGCACGCACCGCTGGAATTGCGAAGGCCCGCTGGAAACAGCGGGCCTTTTGCTTTCAACATCCGATTGTCCTGACGAAAGTCAGAACCCACACGCATGCAGAGGCGCGTGGCCCGTGGACCCTGACTTTCGTCAGGGAGATCGGGCGAAGGGCGCTGTCAGAACGCCGCTTCCAGCGGCACGCCCGCCATCGTCACCCGGTGCATCAGCCGGTAGTGGCCGTGGTAGTCGTTCCTGGCGAAGTGCCAGGTGGCCCGGTTATCCCAGATGGCGACCGACCCCGGCTCCCACTGGAAGGCGTAGGTGCGCGACTTGTCGATGGCGTGGGGGAGCAGTTGGTAGAGCAGCTCCTGGCCCTCTTCCTTCGACAGGCCGACGAAGCCGGTGGTGAAGGCGGGGTTCACGTAGAGCACGGGCTTGCCGCTGCCGGGGTGCTTGATGACCACGGGGTGGACGGTTTCGGGCAGGTCGCGGCTGCCGGACAGGGCGTCCTGGTCCGACTGGGCGTAGGCGCCGCCCTCGCCGAACACGTGGGCGGTCGAATGGATGGCCTGCATGTGGCGCACCCGGTCCTGCAGGTCGGCCGGCAGACTGTCCCAGGCGGCGTACATGTCGGCGAACAGGGTGTCGCCGCCGCTGGGCGGCAGGTCACGGGCGACCAGGATGGAGCCCAGCGCCGGCTCGGCGTCGTAGCTGTGGTCGGTGTGCCAGCCGCCGCCGATGTTGCTGGTCTGCTCGGGCAGCTTCTCGACCTTGGCGATTTCCGGCCAGTCGGCGTCGGCCGGGAAGAAGCGGTTGACGTCGATGGGGGCGAAGGCCCGGGCCAGGTCCAGGTGCTGCTGGGGGGTCAGCGACTGGCGGCGGAAGAACAGCACCCCGTGTTCGAACAGGGCCTGGCGCAGGACGTCCGCCAGCCGGGCGTCGATGCGGGCGAGGTCGACGTCGTGGACCATGGCGCCGCAACCGGGCAGCGTCTCGACGGTCAGGGTCTCCTGGATCATGGCGTCCTCCTTGAATGGCTGGATGAAGCCACGGACGGCGACAAGGGATTGTCACCAAGGTAACATTGGGCATGGACCCGCAGATCGAGCATTACCGCGAGCTGTTCGACCGCTCCGGCTGGCTGTCGGAGCATCCGAAGGGCCTGCGCGAGGCCCTGCTGTCCGCCGCGCGGCTGCGCTGGCTGGCGGAGGGCGAATGGGCGCATGGCGAGGGGGACGA
>SDZP01000567.1 GCA_004144935.1 Caulobacteraceae bacterium
GGGGTCTGAGGTGTCGGCGGCGTGGCTGCGGCAGGCTTCCGGCTGCCAGGCGAGGGCCAGCAGGTAGCTGTCGGGCGTGAAGTCGGCGACGACCTTGTCGGCCGGGCCGACCTCGACCGGCGCGGTCTCCAGATCGGCGGGGATCGCGCAGTCGGCGGCGGGGACGGCGGCGACCTGGGTCTCGCGGCCGGCGCAGGCGGTCAGGGCGACGAAGGCGGCGAGGAGCAGGGCGAGGCGCATGTCTCCGATGTACCGCCGCCCGGGCCGGCGCGGTAGCGGCCTATTTCCAGATCACCGACAGGCTGGTGTTGGCGGTGCGGCTGGCGGTGGCCGGGTAGTCGGTGACGGCCAGCACGATCAGCCCCGTGCCGTTGAGGTCGGCGTAGCCGTCCATGGTCGAGCCGTTGGAGAGCGGCCCGCTGGCCGGCATGGCGGGCAGGGATCCGGCCCGGCTGGCCAGGCCCTGGCGCAGGACGCTGCTGCCGGCCATCGCGGGCGTGGCGGTGATCTCGCAGATCCGGGCCGGGGCGCCGCGCAGGGTGTTGCTGCCCATGGTGGCGGCGATAACCGCGCCGCCCACCGACTGCACCCGTCCGCCGGTGGAGACCCGGCCGTAGCCCAGGCGATCCAGCCCGGACTCCCAGGTGGCGTTCCCCCGCATGACATTGATGCAGAGGTCGACGGTGGCCAGCATGACGCGGGCGGGGTCATTGCTCTGCGCGGCGGCGGGGACCGTCAGCAGCAGGGCGGCGAGCAGGGCGGGGGCGAGGCGGCGTGTGATCATGCCGTCAGGCTATCGCCGCCCCGCAACCCCGCGCATGCCCAAAAACGGGGTCAGACCGCGATCGGCGCCTTGATGGTCGGATGCGCCTGGTAGCCCTCGACCAGGAAGTCGGCGAGCTCGAAGCCGAACAGGTCGTCCTTGTCGGCCAGGGTCATGGTCGGGAAGGCGTAGGGCTCGCGCGCCAGCTGCTGCTTGGCCTGGTCCAGATGGTTCAGATAGAGGTGGGCGTCGCCGAAGGTGTGGACGAACTCGCCGGGCTGAAGGCCGGTGACCTTGGCCACCATCATGGTCAGCAGGGCGTAGCTGGCGATGTTGAACGGCACGCCCAGGAAGACGTCGGCGCTGCGCTGGTAGAGCTGGCAGGACAGGCGGCCGTCGGCGACGAAGAACTGGAACAGGCAGTGGCAGGGCGGCAGGGCCATGTCCTCGACATCGGCCGGGTTCCAGGCGCTTACGATGTGACGGCGGCTGTTGGGGTTCTTGCGGATCGCCTCGACGACGGCGCTGATCTGGTCGATCACCCGGCCGTCCGGCGCGGTCCAGCTGCGCCACTGCTTGCCGTAGACGGGTCCGAGGTCGCCCTCGGCGTTGGCCCATTCGTCCCAGATGCTGACGCCATGGTCCTTCAGATAGCGGATGTTGGTCTCGCCGCGCAGGAACCACAGCAGCTCGACGATGATCGAGCGCAGGTGCAGCTTCTTGGTGGTCAGCAGCGGGAAGCCCTGGGCCAGGTCGAAGCGCATCTGGCGGCCGAAGACGCCAAGGGTGCCGGTGCCGGTGCGGTCGCCGCGCTCGACGCCATTGGCCATGATGTCGGCCAGCAGGCCAAGATACTGCCGCTCGGCGTGGTCGGCCGGGGCGGGCTGGGG
>SDZP01000568.1 GCA_004144935.1 Caulobacteraceae bacterium
GCCTGCGTCTTCTCCTGCTCGATCCTGCACGAGGCCACCCCGGTCACCCGCGGCGAACGCTTCGCCTTCCTGCCCTTCCTCTACGACGAGGCGTCGGCCAAGGTGCGCGAGGAGAACCTCAAATATCTCGACCCGGCGCTGACGGGGTGACGTCCGGGCCCGGGACGCTGTTCCGGGCGATGAGGGCGCAGGACCGCCCGTGACGGGGCCGGATCAGGGGGCGTCCGCCTCGACCCCGAGCACGCTGGAGGCGGTAAACGTCGGGGCCAGGATGGCGATGTCATATCCCAGCGCCAGTTGGCGCCATTCCGTCGGAAGGGACGCCAGGCCCTCGGCCCTCAACCGGCGCAGATCGATCAGCATCCAGGCGTCCGGCGCGACGTCGGGCGCTCGCGCCAGCGTCACATCCTTGCGCCAGTCCGGGTCTTCGTCAGTCAGGACATCGAAGGCGTGGACGGCCCTCGGGCGGCCGACGCCATTATAGCCGGCTTCGGCGCCCGCGGCCCCCAGCACGATAACATGCAGGGCCGTGACGCCCTCGCCCTCGGCTCGCTCGGCCACATAGGCGCCGAGATCGCGTTGATCGAGCGGATTGAGCGACTTGTAACCGTGCCAGGCGCCGAATTTCATCAGAACCCTCGCGCCGGGATGGTCAGAGAGATGGGCGGCCAGGGTGCGCTTCATCAACCGCGCCCGGCGGCCGTTGGGGTCGCCCTGTCGGCTCTGCGACGCCTGATAGATGGCGCGGCTCTCTGTCAGCAGGCCGAACAGGGACCGGACAGGCTCTCCTCCGTCCTGTGCGATGGCGGCGGCGGCCTGATCGAGCGCATCCTGCGAGGCCGACAGCAGGAACAGGTCGACAGGAGAGCCCGAGGCGCGCGCCGCGACGGTCGCGGCCTGATCCTGTTCGGCCAGCCCGGTAAGGGCGGCGCGGGCGACGGGGCCGGGGTTGGAAGCCAGCATCTGCTCAAGCAGGTGACCGCTGGCCCCGAGGAATTCCTGATCGAGGCCCCACAGCGCGAAGTCGGGGCCGGCGGCGGCCGCGCAGTCGCCCGCCGTCCGGACTTCATCGCTCCCGTTGTAGAAGGCCACCCCGTCGGGGTGGCGACGCGCGAACGCGTCCATCCGGGCCTCACGATCCGCTGACCGCATCAGGGAGTCCACGACGCGGGCGGCCTCCGGACCGGTCTCGATGGCCATGGCGGTCAAGCCGGCCGGCGCCATCAGGCGGCAGACCCCGGTCGTGAACAGGGGGATCTCCCGGCTCAAATGGCTCTCGCCGATCAGCACATAACGACTCCCCGCGACGGCCTCGGACAGGGTCGTCGCCCCCGCGCCCGAAAACCCGGTCGAACTGACCTCAAGAGGTTCGAGCAACTGGGCGAGGTGCGCCTGAAAGGGCGGCGGCGCCGGGTCCTGCGCGGCGGCGCCGGTCGCCAGCGCGCCCAGACCGGCGAGCAGCACCGCTGACAAACTCCAGCAAACTCCAGACATCGTCTCCCCCCGGAAATCTCGATCGAACCCGACCTGCCTTAACCAGTGCCGGACCGGAAACCCAATGAACTCGTATTTATCTGCGCGCCCCGTGCGAGGCGGCATTCTGGTCGAAGCCAATGCGAGATTGACATCAAGCTGTTGCACAACATATTGC
>SDZP01000569.1 GCA_004144935.1 Caulobacteraceae bacterium
GTCGCCCCATGCCGACGTCGGCGTCAGCGTGCTGCGGGCCATCACCAGCTATGCCGGCAAGCCCGTGCCGCGGCTGCGCGCCGGCCGCCCCGCCGCCGGCCTCGGCCTCGTCGAGGCTCGCAACGTCACCATCGCCCCGCCCGGCCGGCTGCCGCTGTTCAGCACCCGTTTCTCCTTGGTCGACGTCCCCGACCTGACGGCGCTGCCCAGGCTCTGGCCCAGCCTCCGCGACATCTGGATCGGCGCAGGCCCCAGGCCCGAACTGCTGCACCGGATGCTGAACGCCCTGGCCCGTCTCGTCAGCCTCGGCATGCCCCTGCCGCTGGTGAAGCTGTCGGGCCTGTTCCACGCCGCCAAGACCGGGCTCAAATGGGGCGAGGATCGCGGCGGCATGGTCGTCCGCGTCGCCGGCCTGGACGCCGGGGGCCAGCCGGTCGCCCGCAGCTGGAACCTGATCGCCGAGGGCGACGACGGCCCCTTCATCCCCTCGATGGCCGCCGCCGCCATCGTCCTGAACCTGCTGGACGGCCGCCGCCCGCGCAGCGGCGCCCGCACCGGGGCCGGCGAGGTCACCCTGGCCGCCTACGAGCCGATCTTCGCCGGCAAGCGCATCGTCACCGGCATCCGCGACGAGCAGCCGGCCTCAGCCCCCGTCTACCGGCAGGTCGCGGCCAACGCCTGGGCCGACCTGCCGGCCGCCGTCCGCGCCATGCACGACCTGCCCGAAGGCGGCCGGATGACCGCCGAGGGGCGTGTCGACGTCGACCGGGGCCAAAGCCTGCTTGCCAGGTTGGCCGGCGCGGTCATCGGCTTCCCCGGCGCCCAGACGGACGGCCACGTCCGGGTCGATTTCGAGCGCAAGGCCGGCGTCGAGACCTGGACCCGCACCTTCGGCAACCAGAGCTTCACCAGCCGCCAGTTCGCCGGCCAGGATCGCGCGGCGGCGCTGGTGGTGGAAACGTTCGGCCCGCTGGCCTGCGGCATGGCCCCGGTGCTGGACGCAGGCCGGCTGCGGCTCGTCCCCCGCCGCTGGACCCTGTTCGGCATCGCGCTGCCCGCCTGGCTGTTCCCGCGCATCGAGGCCTGGGAAGCCGAGGAAGACGGCCTCTTCCGCTTCCACGTTGACATCTCGCACCCGCTGACCGGGCCGATCGTCCTCTACCGCGGCTGGCTGGCGCCGACGGCGCCCTAGACGGCGGCCTTCCTGCCCTGCGCGGCGCTGAAGGCATAGAGCCAGGCCATCACCGTTACCGACACGGCGATGCCGACCAGGATCGACCAGCCCTCGAAGGCCTCGCCGACCACGGCCAGTGGGTTCTGCTTGCCGGTGACCACGATGACGCCGGCGACGGCGATGCCCAGCAGGCTCTCGCCGACGATCAGGCCGGAGGCCAGCAGCACCCCCATCCGCTTGATGATCGCCCCGGCCGGCCGACCGTCGGCCCAGCGGTCGAAGGCCCAGCCGCAGACGGCACCGATCACCACCGGCGCCGTGGTCGTCATCGGCAGGTAGATGCCGATCCCCACCGCCAGCGGCGGCAGCCGCAGCTTGCCGGTCAGCCGCAGCACCTCGTCGATGGCCACCACCGCCGCCCCGATCAGGCAACCGATGCCGATCAGCCCCCAGTCGAGGTCGCCCTGCAGCACCCC
>SDZP01000155.1 GCA_004144935.1 Caulobacteraceae bacterium
GTTCGAGGTTGGCTCGGATGATCTGCAGGAGGTTGTTGAAGTCGTGGGCGACGCCGCCGGTCAGCTGTCCGACCGCCTCCATCCGCTGCGAGCCGCGCAGCCGCTTCTCCTGGGCCTCGCGTTCGGTGACATCGCGGGCCGAGCCGACGATGCGCTCGATGCGGCCGGACTCGCCGCGCACGGGCACCAGAACCGATTCCCAGATTCGCGTGACCCCGCCGGGAAACGGCAGTTCGTCGCGCGTCGACAGCGGCGCGCCCTTGTCGACCACCCGCTGGTAATAGGCGCTCAGCGCCCGCGCCGCCGGAGCCGGCGCCAGCTGTTCGACAGTCTTGCCGCGCATGAAGCTGGCCTTCAGGCCCGTCGCCGCCTCAAGGGCAGGATTGAGGTCCTCCAGGGTGAACCGGCCGTCCTCCAGCACCCCGATGACGAAGACATAGTCGGCGGTGTTGGCGAACACCGCCATGTAGAGCGCCAGGCTGTCGCGCTGGCCATGCTGGGCCGCGTCGCGGTCTGCCAGGGCCTGGAGCAGCTGCTGGTTGGCGCGGCCGAGGCCGAAGATGGCCCAGGCGAGGCCCCCCAGCGCCACCGCCGCGAAGATCAGGCCTATCAGGAAGCTCAGCGACTCCTCGGCGTCGGCCCGCTTCTGGCGCTCGACCAGCAGCGCCTTCTCCCGGGCGATCAACTGGGCGACCAGCACCCGGATACGGTCCATCTGCAGCTTCCCGCGGCCGCTTTCGTCCAGCGCCTCGGCGCCCGCCCGGTCGCCTTGGCGCACCAGCAGGTTGGTCCGCTCGATGATCGCCATCCGCAGGCTGAGCGCCCGCTCGATCTCCGCCACAAGGGTCGTCTGGCCGGGGCTGTCGGCGACCAGAGTGCGCAACCGGGCGCCCTCCTCCGGCAGACGGTCGACGGCGGAGAGGTAGGGCTGGAGATAGGTCTCGTCGCGGGTCAGCATGTAGCCCCGCTGACCGGTCTCCGCGTCCTGCACCAGGGAGAACAGGCCCCGGGCGGTGTCCAGCACCTCGAACGTATGGCGCTCCCAGCGCCGGCTCTCGCGAAGGGCGGTCACGTGGTTGAAGGCCATGTAGGCCGTCAGCGCGGCCAGCACGACCACCAGCACGATCGGAATCAGCAGAACCCGGTTCCGAATCACGCCTTGTCGCCCCGCCGCTTCGTCATTCCCACGAGCCCAACCTCAGCCTGTGTCCGGGTTGAACGGCTATCAGGTCCGTCGTCTTTGCGACAGCCCCCGACCCGCAGTGAAAGACGCTTGCATCGGGCGATGCAGGGCGGGCCGAGAAGACAGGAAGGAGATGGCTGGGGAACTAGGACTCGAACCTAGAATGACGGTACCAAAAACCGCAGTGTTACCATTACACCATTCCCCAGCAGGAACGGCGCGAGGCCCATGGGGCCTCGGCAAGGTGGGGGGAGATAGCGCAGGCGCACCTCGGATGCAACGGGTGTATTTCACGTGTTGCGGCAGGTGAAGCGCTCCTCTATAAGCCCGCTCCTCAAGTCGGAGTGTGGCTCAGTCTGGTAGAGCACCGCGTTCGGGACGCGGGGGTCGCAGGTTCGAATCCTGCCACTCCGACCATTTTCCCCAAATCCAGAAATTCCCCGCCCGGGGGCGCGCAAACGCCCGCAATGACGGCGGTTTGTTGCTTCGTCTTCATTTGACCGCAACGCGTGACCAGTTAAGCGTGACGGTAACGTTCGAAGCCTGGCAGGGCCGGCGCTCCGAAGCTCGAGGATATCGATGAAACAGTTTCTCCTGACCATCGCCGGCGTCTTCGTCGGGCTGGTGTTGTTCATGGTCATCATGCCGATGATCCTGATCTTCGGCATCGTCGGCCTGGCCCAGAAGAGCGCCGAGGGCCCGACGACGCCGTCGGCCGCCGTGCTGCAGCTGGACCTGCGCACCGGCCTCACCGACCAGGACCCGCAGAACCCCTTCGCCATATTCGGCGGCGGCGGTCATTCGGTGATCTCGGTGATCGAGAAGCTGAAGGCCGCCGAGAAGGACGACAAGGTCAAGGGCGTCTTCGTCCGCCTGCCCGAGGGCGGCATGCCCCCGGCGGCGGCCGATGAACTGCGCCAGGCCTTCATCCGCTTCCGGGCCAGCGGCAAGCCGATGATGGCCCACAGCCAGGGCCTCTATCCGAGCGGCGCGGTGACTTCCACCTACATGCTCGCCGCCGCCACCGGCGATGTCTGGATGCAGCCCGGCGCCGCCTTCCAGGCCACCGGCATGGCCGTCGAGGACATGTTCTTCAAGCGGGCCTTCGACAAGTACGGCGTCAAGGCCGACTTCGAGCAGCGCAAGGAATACAAGAACGCCGTCAATCCCTACCTGCACGACGACTACACGCCCGCCCACAAGGAGGCGCAGCTGTCGTGGATGGGATCGATCTATCGCACCAGCCTGGTGAGCGCCGCGGCCGACCGCAAGCTGGCGCCGCAGGCCATGGTCGCCGCCATCGAGGGCGGGCCCTGGTCGGCTTCCCAGGCCCTGGACCGCAAGCTGATTGACCGCGTCGGCCAGGTGAAGGAAGCCTCCGACGCCCTGCTGGCCAAGGCCGGCAAAAACGCCAAGCTGATGGATTTCGAAGACTACACCGCCAAGGCTTCCGAAGGTTCGGGGCAGACCATCGCCGTGATCGGGGCCGAGGGTGCCATCATGACCGGCACCTCCGGCGGCGGCAGCCCGTTCGGCGGCGACACCACGGTCTGGTCGGACGACGTGGCCAAGGCCATCTATGACGCGGCTGAGGACAAGACCGTCAAGGCCATCGTCTTCCGCGTCTCCTCGCCCGGCGGGTCGGACACCGCGTCCGAGCAGATCCTGGCGGCCGTCAAGGCGGCCCGGGCGGCCGGCAAGCCGGTTGTGGTCAGCATGGGGACCTATGCGGCCTCCGGCGGTTACTGGATCAGCTCGCAGGCCGATTCCATCGTCGCCCAGCCCACCACCCTGACCGGGTCGATCGGGGTCTACGGCGGCAAATTCGTCCTCGGCGACGCCCTGGGCCGGTTCGGGGTCGATGTCCGCGAGACCAGCGTCGGCGGCGACTATGCCGGCGCCTTCGGGACGCAGGCCGGATTCGACCAGGGCCAGAAGGCGGCCTTCGGCGGCTGGATGGACACCATCTACGAGGGCTTCGTGAAGCGGGTGGCCGAGGGCCGCAAGATGCCGGCAGAGAAGGTCCGCGAACTGGCCAAGGGCCGCGTCTGGACCGGCGCCCAGGCCCGTCAGCTGGGCCTGGTCGACCGCCTGGGCGGCTTCTACGACGCCGTCGACGAGGCCAAGCGCCTCGCGGGCATCAAGGGCGATGTGAAGCTCAAGGTGATGGGCGGTCCGAAGTCGCCGTTCGAGGCGCTGGAACGCATGTTCGGCGTCAGCTCGGCCTCCCTGAAGACCTTGGCGGCCGCCGCCTGGATCTTCGGCGATCCCCGCGCCGAAGCGGTCATGGACCACATGGCCGAGACCCGCCTGCGCGAACGCGGCGCCACCGTGCTGAGCCCCCGCTACGACAGCCTGGCGCGCTAGCCGCCGGCCTGTCCCCTGACGGCGGCGGGGCCTGCCCGCCGCCGATCTTCTGGAATGGCGCCCGACCGCCTGTCGGCAGGCGTGATCCCAATCAGCCGACGCCCGCCGCCTGGTCGGAAGGCCTGGGAACAGGCCGGATACGCCCGCCGACCGGGGTCAGGGCGTTATATCTGGACATACTCATCGACCTTGACGGCGGTCGGCAAGGCCCGACCATGGCCTACCGCCTGGCGTAGGCGCCCCTGCGCAACATCTGCGCCTACATCCTCAAATCCCGATCCCACGTTAAAGCCCACGCAGCATCGGCTTTCGGCCCCCATCGGCATCCCTCGACCGTCGCTCGCCCTTTTCTCTAGGCGCCCGTCCGGGGGTACAAAGGATAGCCGCTTCGATAACCCGCGGGTCTCGCAGGGCGGACCTTTCGGACCGAGGTCGGCCATCCCCCGGTCCTGCAGGACTCAGCGGCCGCCGCCCGCCGGCGCCCAGACAAAAAAAGGGGGCGGGCCCGAAAGCCCGCCCCCCAATTTTCAAGCCAGCGTGCTGACTAGAAGCGCTTGCTGACGTTCAGGAACACGCTGCGGCCGCGGTACAGGTCGTAGTACTGCGTGGCGAAGGCGTAGGTCCCCAGACGGCCGTAGGTGTAGTTGCCACGGTCGGGCGTGATCGGGTCCGACACGTTCGGCGCCTCTTCGCCGAAGATGTTGGCCACGCCGAGGGTCGCCCCCCAGGTGTCGCCGTCGTACTGGATGGCGAGGTCATGCCACCAGGTCGCTTCCGCGTGGTTCTTGAACTCGGCGACCGCACCGGTCGGGGTCGTGAAGTTGGACGCCGCCGTGTCGCTGCCGAATTGGTAGTTGTAGTTGCCCTGGTGGCCGACGAACCGCGAGGTCCAGCCGACGGTCCATTCGCCGACGCGGTAGCGCAGTTGGTTGCTACCCGTCACCGACGGTTCGCCGATGACGCCGTTGAAGTCGTCGACGCTGCCCGGGAACAGTTCCTGGGTGTCCTCGAGGGTCCAGGTGAACTGGGTGTCGAGGGTCAGGCGGCCGGGGCCGATGTCCTGGGTGTAGCGCACGGTCAGGTCAACACCGCGGTTCGACTGGCTGACGATGTTGCGGTAGCTGGCGTCGATCTCGGTGATGTTCCGGAAGGTGCTGGAATTCGGGTCGGTGTCGCGGGTGAACAGCGAGCAGAACGGGTCGTTCGGGAAGTTCGCCGACGAGTAGCAGCGACCGACCACGGCGGCGCCGTTGCTGGTCACCTGGTTGTCGACGAGGATGTCGAAGTAGTCGACCGCCACGTTCAGGTCGATGAAGTCCGGGGTCCAGATGATGCCCAGCGTCGAAGCCTTGGACTCTTCAGCCTTCAGGTTTTCGCCGCCACCAGTGACCAGGAAGGCAGAGCTGCCGAGCCCGGTGTAGTCTCCGGGGATGCCGGCGGCCAGACAGTTGGCCTTGATCTGGTCGCTGACGTTCTTCTGCGGGTCATTATAGTTGATGCAGGGGTCGACCGTGCCTTGCGACAGGAAGCCGCCCTGGTCGCCCAGGTTCAGTTCGAACAGCGCCGGGGCGCGGAACGAGGTGCCGATGGTGCCGCGGATCCGGAACTGGCTGTTGATGGTCCAGTTCAGGCTGGCGCGGTAGGTCGAGTTGGAGCCGTAGGTCTCATAGTCGGAATAACGGCCCGACAGGTTGAGGGTCAGGGCTTCGATGCCGGGAACGCCGCGAACCAGCGGAGCTTCCAGTTCGCCGTAAACTTCCCACAGGTTGTCTTCACCCTTGGTCACGCCGGCGGTGGCCAGGTTGTAGAAGTTGCCCGACTTCATGTCGGCGCCGGGTTGGTCGTCCAGTTCGTCGCGACGGTAGGAGACACCGAAGGCCGAGCCGAGCGGGCCGGCCGGCAGGTTGAACAGGTCGCCGGTCACCTGGAATTCGGCGATGAACTGCGTGTATTCGGTGGAGCCATTCGAAGCCAGCCTCAGCCAGTCGTAGTCGTCGGCCGACCAGGTCCCGCGAGCGAGATAGTCGTTGGAAACCAGGGCCAGCGGACGGCAGCCGGCGGGCGAGCCCACCGGGCAGATGCCCGAGAAGTCGGAGGTCGCCCAGTCGCCGCCGATGCCGGCGAGCAGCTTTTCGGCGTTGATGCCGATCTGGGTGTAGTCACCTTCGTTCTTGGAGTAGGACATGTAGCCATCCCAGCTCCAGCTGCCGCCGAAGTCGCCGCGCAGGCCGCCGAGCAGGCGGTAGACGGTGACGTCCTGTTCGAAGCCGTAGGGCGACAGGACCAGGGCCTGCGGCGCGAACGCCTGGTTGTCCGGGCCGAGCGTCGAGACGCCGGCGCAGTTGAAGACGTTGACCGAGCAGGGCGCTTCCGGCGCGATGATCGGGAACATCTGCTGGATGCTGTACTGCGAGGACTTGCGGTTGTGGAACAGGAACTCGCCGTAGGCTTCGGCGAAACCGAAGTCGTAGGCGCCGTCGGCGAACACGGTGAAGCGTTCGACCGGCGAGAAAATGTCGATATTTTCTTCCAGCGGGTGAACGGAGTTACGCTCTTGCAGCTGGGCGAAGCGGTAGCCGGGGATCAGCGGGTCGATCGCCGAGGCGCCCCAACGGCCGGCCGGATCGGCGCCGAACGCCGGACCTTCGGTCGCGATGCTGGCGCGGCTGCCGCGGAAGGCGCCGGTCGACAGGTAGAGCGGGACATAGCCCCACAGGACGCCGGCCGGGCCGTAGCATTTGAACTTGCCGGTATCGACGTCGTACCAGTCGTTGCGCGCGCCGGTGTTCGGGTTGCGCAGGTAGGCCTGCTGACACATGAACTCGTCACGGTCGCCGGCCTTCAGGGCCTTCTGCTCGAAGTATTCGGCGCTGACCATGAAATGGCCCTTGTCGAACACCTTGCCGTAGGCCGCGCCGAAGCTGACCTGCTCGCCGCCACCGTCGATGGTGGCGTCGCCGGAGGCTTGCAGCAGCCAGCCGTCGAGATCGGTGCGGGTGATGACGTTGACCACGCCGGCGATGGCGTCGGAACCGTAGATGGACGAAGCGCCGTCCTTCAGGATTTCGTAACGCTGGATGGCGGTGCCGGGCAGCATGTTGAGGTCGACGGCGCCGACGGCGCCCTGGGTGCCGGCCGGGGGCAGGCGACGGCCGTTCATCAGGACCAGGGTGCGGTTGTCACCCAGGCCGCGCAGCGAGACGGTGTTCACGCCGCCGCCGCCGTTGATGACGAAGCCGGTGAACTGGTTGTTGATCTGCGTCGAACCGGTCGCGACCGAGGAGTTCTGCAGGATCTGGGCGGGATCGATCAGACCCTCGAGGGTCGCCGAGTCGCTGGTGATGACCTGAACGGGCGCGGCGGAGGTGAACTCGGTGCGCTTGATGCGCGAGCCGGTGACGACCAGCTCCTCAACCGTGCCTTCTTCCTCTTCGGCGGCCGGGGGCGGCGTGGTGGTGTCCTGAGCCCAGGAAACCGCCGGGGCGGCCACCATGGCCACGAACCCGGCCAGAACGGTGGTAGCGAGAAGTCGTTTACGATCCAGCATAATGGTCCAAAACCCCCATTGACATGAACTTGGGCCCTCAAAAAACGAGGGTCTGCGCGACACAGCATCGGCAGAATTGAATCGACCCTAGCATTTTCGGTCTCGGCCACAACGCTACTGACACAATCCGAACAAACGAACGCCCAGCCGTTACGAATCCGCCACAGTTTGCCTCCGTTGAGGCAGGCTCTGTCCGCTTTCAACGAGCGGCGGACACGAACGGCTTTGCGATTGGGCCAGAGTGGTTAGATTGCCCCCACAAGCGCTGGCGAAACATGGCGTAGCTGATTGGCGATCATGTAGCTGGCGCTATTTCTGCCCGTGGCCAGCGCGGGCATCCAGGAGGATAGAGTTCGTGAAGCCGCATTTTCTTGTCCACGCCCTGAGGGCCGCGATCGTGGGCGCGACCCTGTCGCTGGCCGCAGCGCCCGCCATGGCCTATCAGGCCCCCGCCCGCCCGCCGACAGCCCTCGAAATGGGCCGTGAAGCCGCCATCCGGTCGGTCTCCATCTCGCCGGACGGCAAGCACATCGCCGCCATCACTTCGCCCGACGGCGTCAAGACCGTCATCTCGATCTGGCGGACCGACGCGCCGAAGGAAGCCCCGAAGATTCTCGGCGCGGCCGGCCAGAACCAGATCGTCTCGCTGCAGTTCATCAAG
>SDZP01000156.1 GCA_004144935.1 Caulobacteraceae bacterium
CGCGACGGCTGGAACGGCTGGAACGTGCTGCACAGCGCCGCCGCCCGCGTCGGCGGCCTCGACATGGGCTTCACGCCCGGCGAGGGCGGTCTTTCGACCCGCGAGATGCTCAAGCCCGGGGCGCTGGACCTGCTGTTCCTGCTGGGCGCCGACGAGTGCGAGGCTTCGGCCAGCGGCGCCTTTACCGTCTACCTGGGCAGCCATGGCGACAGTGGCGCCCACAAGGCGGACGTCATCCTGCCGGGCGCGGCCTATACCGAAAAGAACGGCCTCTACGTCAACACCGAGGGCCGGGTGCAGATGGGCGAACGCGCCGTGTTCCCGAAAGGCGAGGCCCGCGAGGACTGGGCCATCCTGCGGGCGTTGAGCGACCGGGTCGGCAAGACCCTGCCGTACGACAGCCTGGACCAGCTGCGGGCGAAGCTGTTCGCCGATCATCCGACCTTCGGCCAGATCGACTATGCGCCGGGTTCGGTCGCCGCCAGCTTCGACCTCTCCGCCCTTGGCGGCTCCGGGGAGGCCACCGACGCGCCGTTCGCGAGCGCCGTCGCGGCCTTCCACCTGACCAACCCGATCGCGCGCGCCAGCGTGACCATGGCCGAATGCGCGGCCCTGGCCAGCGGCGCGGCCAAGATGGCGGCGGAGTAGCCCGTGCCGACGACCCCCGACTTCTGGACCACGAACCTCGGCTGGTTCCTCGTCCATACCGGCCAGATCCTGCTCGTGCTGGTCTGGATCCTGCTGAGCCTCGCCTTCCTGCTGTGGGGCGACCGCAAGGTCTGGGCCGGCGTGCAGATGCGCAAGGGCCCCAACGTGGTGGGCCCCTTCGGCCTGTTCCAGTCGTTCGCCGACTTCCTGAAGTTCCTGCTGAAGGAAATCGTCATCCCGGCCGGGGCGGACAAGACCGTCTTCCTGCTGGCCCCCATCCTGACCTTCGTGCTGGCCTTCGCGGCCTGGGCGGTGGTGCCGCTGGCCCCGGGCTGGGTGATCAGCGACGTCAACGTCGCCATCCTCTACATCTTCGCGATCAGCTCGATGGGCGTCTACGGCATCATCATGGGGGGCTGGGCCTCGAACTCGAAGTATCCCTTCCTGGGGTCGCTGCGGTCGGCGGCGCAGATGGTTTCGTACGAGGTCTCCATCGGCTTCGTGATCATCACCGTGATCCTGCTGGCCAACACCATGAGCCTGACCTCGATCACCGAGCAGCAGGCCGGCTGGATCTGGAACTGGAACGTGTTCGGCGGCGGGCTGAAGAACCTGCCGCTGGCCCTGGTGATGATCCCGATGGCGGTGGTCTTCTTCATCTCGGCCCTGGCCGAGACCAACCGCCCGCCCTTCGACCTGCCCGAGGCGGAGTCGGAGCTCGTCGCCGGTTACCAGGTGGAATACAGCTCCACCCCCTACCTGCTGTTCATGATCGGCGAGTACGCCAACATCGTCCTGATGTGCTCGCTGTTCACCATCCTCTTCTTCGGGGGCTGGCAGCCGGGCTTCCCGACCGACTTCATGGCGACCTGGAACGAGACCCTGGTCAGCGTCCTGCTGTTCCTGGTGTTCTTCGCCAAGACCATCTTCATGTTCTTCCTGTTCGCCATGGTGAAGGCCATCGTGCCCCGCTATCGCTACGACCAGCTGATGCGTCTGGGCTGGAAGGTCTTCCTGCCGATGTCGCTGGTCGCCGTGGTGATCGTCGCGGGCTACCGCGTCATGACCGGACACGCCGCCTGATGCGCGCCGCCGTCCTCCTTCCTCTCGTGCTGCTCGGCGCCTGCGCCAGCCAGCCGGAAGCCAACCCCGGCAGCTATACGCTCGGCCGTGGGCTGGTGACCTATGACGAGCTGAAGCGGGCCAAGGACCAGTGCGAGGCGGCCGGCGGCGTCGTGAAGCCCTATACGGCCGGGGGCAACCCCAACCAGCTGTCCAACTACCAGTGCGTCGTCGGTTCCAGGGAGAAGGCTCAATGAGCCGCATCGGTCAGGCCATCAAGGGTTTCGCCCTGCTGGACTTCATCGGCGCCTTCGGGCTGGCCATGAGGTACCTGCTCGCGCCGAAGAAGACGGTCATCTACCCCAACGAGCGCAATCCGCAGTCGCCGCGCTTCCGCGGCGAGCACGCCCTGCGCCGCTATCCGTCGGGCGAGGAACGCTGCATCGCCTGCAAGCTGTGCGAGGCCATCTGCCCGGCCCAGGCCATCTACATCGAGGCCGAGCCTCGCGAGGACGGCAGCCGGCGCACGACCCGCTACGACATCGACATGGTAAAATGCATCTACTGCGGCCTGTGCCAGGAGGCCTGCCCGGTGGACGCCATCGTCGAGGGGCCGAACCTGGAGTTCGCCGTCGAGACGCGGGAAGAACTCTACTACGACAAGGAACGGCTGCTCGATAACGGCGACCGTTGGGAACGCGAGATCGCCAAGAATCTGGAGTTGGACGCGGCCTATCGCTAACAAGCGGCAGCGCGATTCCGGCTCGACGATCGAGCAGTATTGAAGAAGGGACGGGGCCGAGATGGGCCTGCAGGCGATAGCCTTCTATCTGATGGCGACAGTGACGGTGCTGGCGGCGTTTGCCGTGGTGTCGGCGCGCAATCCCGTGCACTCGGTGCTGTTCCTGATCACCGCCTTCTTCAGCGCGGCCGGTCTGTTCGTGCTGATCGGGGCCGAGTTCCTGGCCATGCTGCTGGTCGTCGTCTACGTCGGCGCGGTGGCGGTGCTGTTCCTGTTCGTCGTCATGATGCTCGACGTCGACTTCAAGTCGCTGCGCCAGGGATTCGCCCAGTATCTGCCGATCGGGCTGATCGTCGCCGGCATCCTGACCGTCGAGATGATCGTGGTCTCGACCAGCATCGCCATGAAGGGCGCGGCCAGCAAGGTCAGCGGCCCGATGGCCAACGCGCCGGACGTCTCCAACGCCGAGACCATCGGCCGGGTGCTCTACACCGACTACGTCTACTTCTTCCAGGCGGCGGGCCTGGTGCTGCTGGTCGCCATGATCGGGGCCATCGTCCTGACCCTGCGCCACAAGCCGGGGGTCAAGCGCCAGAATATCGGCAGACAGAATGCCCGGGGGCCTGCGAGCGGCATGACCATCGTCGACATCAAACCCGGCGTGGGAGAGGGCGAATGATCGGCCTGACGCACTATCTGACGCTCGCGGCGATCCTGTTCACCATCGGGGTGTTCGGCATCTTCGTGAACCGCAAGAACATCATCGTCATCCTGATGTCGATCGAGCTGATCCTGCTGGCGGTGAACATCAACCTGGTGGCCTTTTCGGTCTATCTGCACGACGTCACGGGGCAGATCTTCGCCATGTTCGTGCTGACCGTCGCCGCGGCGGAAGCCGCCGTCGGTCTCGCCATCCTGGTGACCTTCTTCCGGAACCGCGGCGACATCGCGGTCGACGACGTCTCGGTGATGAAGGGCTGATCGCACCCATGTCTCACGAGATTCTCGTCACCATCCTGCTGTTCGGCCCGCTGCTCGGCGCGGCCATCGCCGGCCTGTCGGGCCGGCGCATCGGCAATATCCCCAGCCAGGCCATCACCACCGGCCTGCTGTTCCTGTCCTGCGCCCTGGCCTGGACCACCTTCTTCGGCGTGGCGCTCGGCGACTGGCCCGACTTCACCGTCAAGCTGCTGCCGTTCATCAACATCGGCGATTTCCAGTCGGCCTGGTCGATCCGCATCGACACGCTGAGCGCGGTCATGCTGATCGTGGTGACCAGCGTCTCGTCGCTCGTCCACCTCTACAGCTGGGGCTACATGGCCGAGGACGACAGCCGTCCCCGGTTCTTCGCCTACCTGTCGCTGTTCACCTTCGCCATGCTGGCGCTGGTCACCGCCGCCGACTTCATGCAGCTGTTCTTCGGCTGGGAAGGCGTGGGCCTGGCCAGCTATCTGCTGATCGGCTTCTGGTACAAGAAGCCGACCGCCAGCGCCGCCGCCATCAAGGCCTTCGTGGTCAACCGGGTCGGCGACTTCGGCTTCGCGCTGGGCATCATGACCTGCTTCTGGATGTTCGGCTCGATCGAGTTCGCCGAGATCTTCCCGCAAGCCGGCAGCTGGACCGGGCGCACCTGGATGTTCCTGGACATGGACTTCAGCGCCATGGACCTGGCCTGCTTCCTGCTGTTCATCGGAGCCATGGGCAAGTCGGCCCAGTTCTTCCTGCATACCTGGCTGCCGGACGCCATGGAGGGCCCGACCCCGGTCTCGGCCCTGATCCACGCGGCGACCATGGTCACCGCCGGCGTCTACATGGTCTGCCTGCTGTCGCCGATGTTCGAATACGCCGACGGCGCCCGCACGGTGGTCACCGTGGTCGGGGCGGTCACCGCCCTGTTCGCGGCCACGGTCGGTCTGGCCCAGAACGACATCAAGCGGGTCATCGCCTACTCGACCTGTTCGCAGCTCGGCTACATGTTCTTCGCGGCCGGCGTCGGCGCCTACCAGGCGGCGATGTTCCACCTGTTCACCCACGCCTTCTTCAAGGCCCTGCTGTTCCTCGGCGCCGGTTCGGTGATCCACGGGATGCACCACGAGCAGGACATGCGGAAGATGGGCGGGCTGTGGAAATACCTGCCCTTCACCTATGGGGTGATGACCATCGGCACCATCGCCATCACCGGCATCGGCATCCCGGGCCTGGATCTGGGCTTCGCCGGTTTCTATTCCAAGGACACCATCATCGAGGCCGCCTGGGCCGCCGGGCAGCACAATCCCGCCGCCCAGTTCGCCTTCGTGGTCAGCCTGCTGGCCGCCGCCCTGACCAGCTTCTACAGCTTCCGCCTGGTGTTCATGACCTTCCACGGCACACCCAAGTGGGCCCATGCCGACCATGGTCACGCGGACGCCCATGCGCATGACGACCACGCCAGCCACGCCCAGCTCGAGACCCACAGCGAACCGCTGCCGGACTCCCAGGGGCATGGTGATCACGCGCATGCGCACGACGACCACGGCCATGGCCAAGATCACAAGCCGCACGAGTCGCCGCTGCCGATGCTGATCCCGCTGGGCCTCCTGGCCATCGGGGCCATGGCCGCCGGCTATGTCTTCGTCGAGTATTTCGTCGGTCACGACCAGGTCGAGTTCTGGGCCGGTTCGGTGTTCAACGCCGCCAGCAACCACGTCCTGCACGAGATGCACGAGGCCCCGTCCTGGGTCATCGCCGCGCCGCTGGTGGTCACCGTCCTGGGCCTGGCCGTCGCCGCCTACGTCTACCTTCTCAACGAAGGCATGGGCGCGCGCCTCGCCGCCCAGGAGGGACCGCTTTGGCGCTTCCTCTACAACAAGTGGTATTTCGACGAGCTGTACGACGCGACCTTCGTGCGTGGGGCCCGCCTGCTGGGGGATCTGTTCTGGAAGGGCGGCGACCAGAAGATCATCGACGGCCTGGGTCCGGACGGTGTCTCCGCCGCCTCGATGCTGGTCGGCAAGGGTACGGGCCGGCTGCAGACCGGCTTTGTCTATCACTACGCCTTCGTCATGTTGCTGGGCATCGCGGGTCTGCTGACCTACGCCCTGTTCCAGTTCCGAGGGTAGGCCAGGACCATGACCGGCATTCTCTCCCTCATCACCTTCTCGCCGCTGATCGGCGTCCTCGCCATCCTGGCCATCAAGCTGTCGGGCCGCACCGGCCAGGCGGCCGACAACGCCGCGCGCTGGATCAGCCTGACAACCACCGTGGTCACCTTCGGCCTCAGCCTGTTGATGCTGGCGGCCTTCAAGGCCGGCGATCCGGGCTTCCAGTTCCTGGAGGAGTTCCCGCTGTTCGCGGGCCTGCACTACCGGATGGGCGTCGACGGCATCTCCATCCTGTTCGTGGTGCTGACCGCCTTCCTGATGCCGCTCTGTATCGCCGCCTCGTGGAAGTCGATCGAGACCCGCGTGCCGGAATACATGATCGCCTTCCTGATCCTGCAGGTGCTGGTCATCGGCGTCTTCACCGCGCTGGACCTGATCCTCTTCTACATGTTCTTCGAATTCGGCCTGGTGCCGATGTTCCTGATCATCGGCATCTGGGGCGGCAAGCGGCGGGTCTACGCGGCCTTCAAGTTCTTCCTCTACACCCTGCTGGGCAGCGTGCTGATGCTGGCTGCCGTGCTGGCCATGATCGGCATCGCCGGCACCAGCTCGATCCCCGAGCTGATGCAATACAAGTTCGACCCGATGCTGCAGACCTGGCTGTGGCTGGCCTTCTTCGCCTCGTTCGCGGTGAAGATGCCGATGTGGCCGGTCCACACCTGGCTGCCCGACGCCCACGTCGAGGCGCCGACGGCCGGCTCCGTCATCCTGGCCGGCATCCTCCTGAAGCTCGGCGGCTACGGCTTCCTGCGCTTCAGCTTGCCGATGTTCCCGCAGGCGTCCGAGGTCTGGGCCCCGCTGGTCTTCGGCCTGTCGGCCGTCGCCATCATCTACACCTCGCTGGTCGCCTTCCGGCAGACCGACATCAAGAAGCTGATCGCCTACAGTTCGGTCGCCCACATGGGCTTCGTGACCATGGGCATCTTCAGCGGCAACGAGATCGGGGTGCAGGGCGCGGTCTACCAGATGATCAGCCACGGGGTGATCTCCGGGGCGCTCTTCCTCTGCGTCGGCATCGTCTATGACCGCATGCACACCCGCGAGATCGCCTTCTACGGCGGCCTGACCCAGCGCATGCCCTGGTACGCGGCGGTCTTCCTGCTGTTCACCATGGGCAACGTCGGCCTGCCGGGCACCAGCGGCTTCGTCGGCGAGATCATGACCCTGACCGGCGTCTACCAGGCCTCGACCTGGACGGCCCTGCTGGCCGCCACCGGCGTCATCCTCTCGGCGGTCTACGCCCTGACCCTCTACCGACGCGTGATGTTCGGCGAGATCACCAACCCTCAGCTAGCAAGCATCACCGACCTGGACTGGCGCGAGATCGCCATCTTCGTTCCGCTGATCGTCTCGACCCTGTTCCTCGGGATCTATCCGCACAGCATCTTCCAATACACCGGCGCCTCCGTCGACGCGCTGGTCGGCGCCTATCGCGCCGCGACGGGCGGGTAAGGGTCACGCCATGTTCATGAGCCACCTCTCCCTGGCCTGGCCCGAAGTCGTCCTGATGGCCGCCGCCTGCCTGCTGCTGGTCTGGGGCGCCTTCCACGGCAAGGTCACCGCCCTGTTCAACGGCGTCGCCGTCCTGGCGCTGATCGCCGCCGCCGTGTTGGCCATGGTCGGCCCGCACGGCAGCGCCTTCGCCGGCGGACTGATCTCCGATCCGATCTCGGCCTTCGCCAAGGTCTTCATCTACGGCTTCTCGGCCGTGGCCATCCTGCTGTCGGACCGCTGGCTGGCCCGCCAGGGCGAGGCCAAGTTCGAGCTCACCGTGCTGATCGTCCTCGCCGCCCTCGGCATGGGCGTCATGGCCAGCGCCGGCGACCTGATCAGCCTCTACATGGGCATCGAGCTGCACAGCCTGGCCCTCTACGTCCTCGCCGCCTACCGCCGCGATGACGCCAAGGGCTCGGAAGCGGGCCTGAAGTATTTCGTGCTCGGCGCGCTCAGCTCCGGCCTGCTGCTCTACGGCGCCTCGCTGATCTACGGCTTCGCCGGCTCCACCCAGTTCCCGGTCATCGCCGCGGCGGTGCAGGACGGCGGCGCCCAGGGCGGGGTGCTGTTCGGCCTGGTCTTCCTGATCTGCGGTATCGCCTTCAAGGTTTCGGCCGCGCCCTTCCACATGTGGACGCCCGACGTTTACGAAGGCGCGCC
>SDZP01000157.1 GCA_004144935.1 Caulobacteraceae bacterium
GCCGCCATCAGCCTGGTGAAGGCCAACGCCACCGCCAAGTTCGACGAAAGCGTCGAGATCGCCGTCAACCTGGGCGTCGACCCGCGTCACGCCGACCAACAGGTCCGCGGCGTTGTTTCGCTGCCCTCGGGCACAGGCCGCGACGTCCGCGTCGCCGTCATCGCCAAGGACGCCAAGGCTGACGAAGCCCGCGCCGCCGGCGCCGAAGTCGTCGGCGCCGAAGACCTGGTCGAGCGTATCCAGG
The DNA here is from genome assembly GCA_004144935.1 of Caulobacteraceae bacterium. GTDB lineage: Bacteria > Pseudomonadota > Alphaproteobacteria > Caulobacterales > Caulobacteraceae > Caulobacter. The sequence goes on from SDZP01000157.1 coordinate 245, forward strand.
GCGGCTTCATGGAATTCGACCGCGTCATCGCGACGCCGGACATGATGGCCCTCGTCGGCCGTCTGGGTAAGGTGCTGGGCCCGCGCGGCCTGATGCCCAACCCGCGTGTCGGCACCGTGACCCCGAACGTCGGCCAAGCCGTGAAGGACGCCAAGGGCGGCGCCATCGAGTTCCGCGTCGAGAAGGCGGGCATCGTCCACGCCGGCATCGGCAAGGCCTCGTTCACCGACGAAGCCCTGCTGGCCAACGTCCGCGCCCTGGTCGATGCCCTGGTCAAGGCCAAGCCGGCCGGCGCCAAGGGCATCTACGTGAAGCGCATCTCGGTCTCCTCGACCATGGGCCCCGGTTTCAAGGTCGATACCGGCAGCGTTAGCGCCTAAAGCGCCGACGATCGGTTGAGTATTGCGATGGGCGGCTCCTCACGGGAGCCGCCCATCTGCATTTGGGTCAGGTCGGCAGACAGATAAAGCCGGGTTGCAGACGCCACTCGCGGGCCTCTGCGATCGCGGACGGCGCGATGGCCTTCCAGTATCGGGCGTCCTCGGCGCGCTGTTCGTTGAACCGCCTCACCGCCCGAATGCGGCGGGCGGCCGCGATCGCCAGCATCCGCGCGTTCTCGCTTCGCGGCGTCGAAACAACGGGCAGGAATTCGCGTTGCGGTCTCGCGGCGAATGCCCGGCCGACGGCGGCTTCGATCTGAGCGGTGGTTTCGAACATTTGAATGTCCTCGCCGGGACCAGACAAATGGGCCGCCCCGACTTCCTGCGAAACCAGCGTTCCGCCAAACACTCTTGCGCTCGAACCGGGTCGTTATCCATAGGTTGTGGATAACTATGATTGCCAGCGACGGTTTGTCGCAGGCGCCCTGTCAGCCCGGCAACCCGGCGAAACCCTCCGCGGTCCGCCAGTCGCGGGCCCTGCCGAGGGCCGAGGGCGCCACGGCCTTCCAGTAGTCGGCGTCTTCGGGGCGCGCCTCGCAAATCCGCTCGACGGCGCGCAACCGGCGGGCCGCGGCGATGGCCAGCATGCGGGCGTGCTCACCGCGCGCGGTCGGCAGGGGCTCGGGACGGAAGCGGCGCAGGCGTTTGGCGTCGAACGCCCGCCAGACGGCGGCTTCAAGGGTACGCGTATCGTGGAACATGGTGGAACTCGCTGGACCGCCACCGACGCTTTTGCGGGTCTTGGTCTAGGAGCGATCGAACTTTGCGACCACAGGGCAATAAATTCACTCGGGAGGCGAGTGTTCCTTACCCTGTGGATAAAATGTGGGGAAAATAAGGACTTACAGGGTTAAGGGCGGCGGTCGTCGACCGCATTTAGGTCCTGGGCGGCCCTCGCCGCCGCCGGCGCGGTCAGTCCCGCCGCTTCGAGCAACCGCTGTTGCGCCGCCGGCTTGCGGTAGAGGAAATCGGCCGGCAGGCCCAGGCGCAGGCAGGCGTCGGTGTGGGGGGCATGCGGCGGAACAACCCGGTCGGCCAGCTTTCCGGCCAGCTTCAGGGCGATGATGTCTGTGGGCGACAGATCCCAGTCCCTGCCCAGCTGCAGCGCCTGGCGCACCGCCGGCGGCAGCAGCGAGACCGAGGCGCGGGCCAGGGCCCGGTGCAGGAATCTGGGCACGGCCGGGGCGGCCTGGCCCGAGGTGATGATGCCGAGGAACTCGTCGACGATGGGGTGGGCTTCGAAGCGTGGGGCCAGCCTGTTCATCATTGCCATGAAGTCCGCCGTCGAGGCGATCGGGTTCTGCACCCCGTACAGCGCCGCGATCGGCGCGCCTTCCTGGTAGAAGCGCGTCTTGTCGGCCTCCGACACCGGCGAGACAAAACGGTCGTAGGCGTTCAGGAAGCCGTAGGCGGCGGTCGCCGACACCCAGTCCAGCAGCTCGGGGTCCAGCGCCCTGTAGGCCTCTCCCCCGGGGGTCTCGCCGGAGACGCGGCTGTGCATGTTGGTGACCCCCTGGATCACCCGCCGCGCCGCGCTGGCCGGCCCGTAGCAGCCGACCATGGCCGCCACCCCGGTCCGCTTGGAGCGGCCGACCGGATCGGCCTTGTAGGTCGAGTGATCCCAGACGCCGGAGCGGATCCGCGCATCGGCGAACTCCAGCAGCACGGCGGCCACGCCGCCGATGGCGAGGGCGACCGGGTTCTTGTAGATGCGCCACTGCACCGAGGAGGGATGCGCCAGCGCCGCTTCGCCTGGCGGATTGGCGAAGTCGATCTTCCAGCCGAGGTAGGATGACATGTCGAGCATCGCGGTGCTCCAGTCCAAAACATATCGAATGATATGGATCATGGTCGTATCGCCCGATAGCCTTGCTGGCAAGGCGGTGGCATAGGGGAGGCATGTCGAGGAGCGAAGGACAGGCGAGGGAGGTTCAGGGTGGCTACGCCAAGGGCGAGGCCGCTCGTCTGCGGATTCTCGAGGCGGCGCTGGCCGCCTTTGGCGAGGGCGGCTTCAAGGGGGCCACCACCCGCCAGATCGCCGAGGCCGCCGGGGTCAACCTGCCGGCCCTGAAATACTATTTCGGCGGCAAGGAGGGCCTCTATCTCGCCTGCGCCGAGGAGATCGTCGCCCGCTACCGAGCCCGCATGGTCGAGCCGATCCTGCAGGCCCAGGCCATGCTGGAGGCGCTTCACACCGCCGAGGTCGCCCGCGACGCCCTGAAGCTCGTCATCCGCGCCCTGGCTGAGCAGATGGTCGAGACCCGCGAAGTGGAGGCCTGGGCGGGCTTCGTCCTGCGGGAGATGGCCGAGCCGGGCCCGGCCTTCGACATCCTCTATGAGCAGGTCTGGCAGCCGGGCGTGAACATCGTCGGCTACATGATCGGCCTGGCGGGCGGCCTTCGGCCCAAGGCTGCGCAGATCGAGGCCCTGCTGCTGATCTCCAGCCTGTCGGCCTTCGGCGCCTCACGGCCGGTGTCCCTGAAGTCACTGGGCTGGGACGACGTGGAGGGCGAGCGGTTCGCCCAGGTCATGGCCAACCTCGACCGGCGGATCGACGAACTGGCCTGAAAGCGGCCGGCCTGTTGCGTTCGCGCCGATCTTCCCCTATACGCGCCGGCTTCCGCTCGTGGACTTGTCCCCGGGCGGCGCCTGTCCGTGAACAGCGGGGCTGCGGGGTCACCACAGCCTTTATCCAGGAAGAGCCCTTCCTGACCGTTCGGAGACGGGGATGACAGTCGAGATTTCGCGCCGGCCTCAGCGATGAGCGCCGCAGCGGGTCCGCTGCTTCCTTCGGACAGCTTTAGACGGCTTGAAGCGAGAGGCTTGCCTCACGCCGACAGCCTTGACCGGCGACCCGGGCAACCGGGACGTCATCCGAGTAGGAGACCGCAATGGACCGCGCTCAAAAGCAGGCGACGATCGATACGCTCAAGGGCGTTTTCGCCGACGCCGGCGCCGTGGTCGTGACCCACAACAAGGGTCTGACCGTTGCGGAAATGACTGCACTGCGTGGCCGCCTTCGTGAAGAAGGCGCCAAGTTTCAGGTGGTGAAGAACACCCTGGCCATCAAGGCTCTCAGCGGTTCGGATTCGGAAGCGGGCGTCAGCCTGTTCACCGGCCCGGTCGCCGTGGCCTATGCGCCCGATCCGGTGTCCGCCGCCAAGGTCATCACCCAGTACGCCAAGGAAAACGACAAGCTCGTCGTCGTTGGCGGCATGATGGGTGCGACCATGCTGGACGAGTCCGGTGTCAAGGCGCTCGCCGCCCTGCCGTCGCTCGACCAGCTGCGTGGCAAGATCATCGGGCTCATCCAGGCTCCCGCGACCAAGGTCGCCGGCGTTCTGGCGGCCCCGGCTGGTCAGCTGGCGCGGGTGTTCAACGCCTACGCCACCAAAGACGCCGCGTAACCGCAAGTCATCTCCGCAAGAACCTCTCATCCCCGCAAGGGACAACCTTTAGGAACACCCAATGTCGAAGCTTGAAAAGATCGTTGACGAACTGTCGACCCTGACCGTCATGGAAGCCGCTGAGCTCTCCAAGCTGCTGGAAGAAAAGTGGGGCGTCTCCGCCGCCGCTCCGGTCGCCATGGCCGGCCCGGCCGGCCCCGCCGCTCCGGTGGAAGCCGTTGAAGAGCAAACCGAGTTCACCGTTGTTCTGACCGCCGGTGGCGACAAGAAGATCAACGTGATCAAGGAAGTCCGCGGCGTCCGTCCGGACCTCGGCCTGAAAGAAGCCAAGGACCTGGTCGAAGGCGCTCCGCAGAACGTCGTCGAAAACGTCTCCAAGCAGACCGCCGACGAGATCGCCAAGAAGCTGACCGAAGCCGGCGCCACCGTCCAGGTGAAGTAAGCTTCGAACCAGCGCTTGCTGTTCGAACGTCGAAGGGCCCGCGGAGCAATCCGCGGGCCCTTCTTCCGTTCGGAGCCTGTCAGGGGGAGGGGGGGTCAGGCGGCCCGAAGGGATGTCCTGGCCTTGGCGCCTTGGGCCATGGCCTCGCAGGTCTCGATGGCGCGGGCGCGGGCCCAGCGGATTCGCTCGGCCGTCACGCAGGCGGCCATCGCCCGCTCCAGCGCCCTGCGCACCGGCGCCGCCTCGTCGACGAGATCGGACGCATCCAGCGCCTCCCACATGTCGGTAAGGGTGTCGACCATCCGGCCGTAGTGATCCATGCGCATTGCTGTCCCCGCTTTCGTTGCCAGCATCATGGCCGACCAGTGTTCATGGTCGGCTGACAAGCCAATTGCGGACTTTACGGATCGCGCCGTGTGGCGGAATGCCGTGAACCTGGCGGAAATTCTCTTTTGCGTCAGTCGGCCCAAAACGAGGGTGACGCCTTGTCGCACCACCTATAGGTTGAGGCTGGCGCTTAGCCTGCGGATTTTACGTAACCTGCGTGGTGAGGGTGATGTCATATGAGTCCCGCGTTCCGGCCTTTGTCACAGCAGCGGAGATCAGCCGCAACTTTGGACGCTGGCAGGATCGAGCGCTGGAGTCCCCGGTTATCGTCACCCACCATGGCCGACCGCGGGTCATCCTGATCGCCAGCGATCAGTATCGGCCCGGCCCCGATGTGGCAGACGCGCCGGACACCTGTAACGCCAGATTGGGAGCGCTGATCAACACCGTCAGCGAGGCGTTCATGGCGATGGACTCGGACTTGAGGTTCACTGCGGTAAACCCGGTGTTCGAGGCCTACGTCGGCCGGGCGGCCGTCCAGGTTATCGGCAGGCTTTGGACGGAGGTGTTCCCCGAACTTGAGAACAGCGTCCTGCACGAGCACTACCGCCGGGTTCTGCGCACCGGCGAGATCGCCGAGTTCGAGGTGGCATCGGTTCTGTTTCCGGGGCGGATCGTCACCCAGAGGGTGTTTCCCTACGGCGGCGGGGTCGCGGCCCTGTTTCACAATCGAACCCTCGAGCGCGAGCGGGAGTTGGCGGTCGAAGAGGCCGCCGCGATTGAACGGCTGGCAAGGGCGACGCCTGGCCTCAGTCTGATCGAACTCAATCTTCGGGGTGGTCTGTCGCGAGTCGATGATCGCTTTGCAGCCCTGTCGGGCTTCGGCCGGGAGGCGCTGCTGAGCTTTCGACTCGCCGACATCGTTCGGCCGAAGGATCGCTCCCGCCTGCTGGCCAGCATCGACATGGCCATCGAAGGGGAGGGCGCCCCCAGCCTGCGAACCCGGCTGCTGTCGCGCGACGGGCATGAGGAGCCCGTCACGCTGACCTTTGCTTCGATCCTGCGCCACGGCCGGTCAGCCGGCCTGAAGGTCGCCGTCCTGCAGCGCGAGCCTACGACCCCCGCGGCCTGAAAAGGTCTCCGAGGCGGTCGGGGGTCCCGGCGATCCGTTCCAGCTTCGGATAGCGCAGCCCGCCGTCCCAGGCGATGTCGACGATGCGGTAGCGCTCGCCGTCCTTGACGATCATCTGGATCGGCGTCCTGCCGCCCTTGGCCCGGGTGACCGCCGCCTTCATCCGGCTCTCGCTGTAGGCCTCGCCATCGACGGCGACGACCGTCGAGCCGACCACCAGCCCCTGCTTGAAGGCCGGGCCGTCCCACTGCACGCCCTGGATCTCGCCAGTAGGCTTGAGGTTGAGGCCGACCGAATAGGTGAAGTCGTGGCGCTTGGCCGCCGTGTCGGCCGCCTTCTGATAGGCCGAGGGCGTCTCGGCATAGACCAGTTTCCAGCCGCCGCGCTTGAGGCCGTCCAGCGGGGCGGGGCGACCGCGACCCTCGATGCGGTCCTTCAGGAAGCCCGCCCAGTCGTAGGGGGTGACAGCGTTCAGCGCCGCCACCACGTCCTCGAAGACGTAGGTCCTGGGCGCATAGGCGCCGTCCTGGCCGCCGAAGAAGGCGCGGGCGAAGTCGTCCAGGGACTTCCGGCCGCCGGTCCGTTCGCGGATCAGGCTGTCGGCGTCCAGCCAGACCAGCAGGCCGTCGGCGTAATAGTCCTCGTTGCGCTGCCAACTCAGCCAGCCCTTGGGCTTGCGGGCGCTGACGATGGGATCGTTGGTGGTGTCTGCGATGTCGCGCCACTGCCGGCCGACGCGGTGCTCGAAAGTGGCGGCCGTCATCGCCAGGTCGTCGAGCGCCTGCTCGCGGGTCACCAGGCCGGCGCGCGCGGTCAGGACGACGCCCCAGAACTGCGTCTGCCCCTCATAGACCCACATGAGGCTGTTCTGCATGGGCGTGGCGTAGTCCGGGGTCCACAGGTCGGCCGCGCGGCGATACTTGCCGTTCCAGCTATGGACGTACTCGTGCGGGAGGGTCTGTCGGGCGGCGACGTTCCTGTCCCAGCTGGTGAAGAACTCCGGATCGCGGGCCACCTCGGTCGAGCGATGATGCTCCAGCCCGATGCCGCCCATGCGGTCGGTGAGGGCCAGCAGGAAATCGTAGCGGTCGTACGGGCGCGCGCCGAACAGGCGGTCGGCCTGGACGATGAGGTCACGGTGTGGCTTGAGCTGCGTCTCGCTGGCCTCCAGCAGTTCGGGGCGGTCGGCGACGATGTTCAGCTTCACCGGCCGGCGGCCACCGGGATCCAGGTCGACCTGGCGATGGTATCGGCCAGCGAACATCGGCGAGTCGACCAGCGTCTCGAAGCTGACCGTCTTGAAGCTGTGGACGTCGCCCTTGCTGGAGGCGACATCGAGGGCGACGCCGTACCCCCAGCCCTCGGGCAGGACCACCGTCGCCTCGACAGGAATCCGGCGGGTGAACCAGCCGGCGGGATAGAAGGCCGTCGAGTTCCACTGCAGGTTCAGCATCTCCCGCGTCATGACGATCCGGCCCTGGTCGGCGGCCGTCGCCGACAGGAACTGGAACACCAGTTCAATCTCCTTGGCCCCCGCCGGGACGTCGATGTGCAGGGCGTAGACCTCTGCCGGGTCCCGCCGCCAGGCCAGGGTCTTGCCGCCGGCGGTGATCTTCAGGCCGGCGACCTTCTCCAGCTCGCCGCGCGGCGCATGCTTGCCGGGCAGCCATTCGGGATAGAGCAGCACCATCGGGCCGGGACCGGCGACGGGGATCGTCTGCCTCACCGTCATGATCCGACGGTCCAGATC
>SDZP01000158.1 GCA_004144935.1 Caulobacteraceae bacterium
GACCACAGGCGTGATCGGGGCGACACTCATCGCGGGCTGGGACGCGGCGGGGACATGGCGCCATTGTGGGGGCGGGGGGTGAAGCCGCGCTTAAGCAACCTCACGTCTCCGACGCCTCGTCCCAGCCGGCATCGAACGGATAGCGCTCTGCCCAGAAAGCCGTCAGCCTGGGATCGGCATCGACCCGCTTCACCACCTCGGCCATCTTCGGCGCCCGGTCGTAGAAGACCTGCCGCCGGGGCCTGAAGCGGCTGACGACGGTGACATAGAGGTCCAGCACGGTCAGCGTATCGCCGAGGATGTAGCGGCCCGGCGAGACCTGCGCATCCATCATCGCCCAGCAGTCCGCGATCCGCCGGGTCGAGCGGCGCAGCAGATAATCCTGCGCCTCCGCCGTCCTCGCCAGCCGGCTGGGGTCATCCCGCAGCCAGTAATGGGCGTAGATCGAGGCCGAGACGAAGCTCATCCAGCGCAGGAAGGCCGGCCGTTTCGCGTCATCGACGCCCGGCGCCAGGCCGCTCCCTGGATGCCGGTCGGCCAGCCAGGTGAGGATGGCGGCGCTCTCGGTCATGACGTAACCGCCTGGCAGGACCAGGGCCGGGATCTGCCGCATGGGATTGACGCGGGCGATGGTCGCCTGCACCGCCGCGTCCTTCTCCCAGGCCGGCGCCTCGACCAGCGCGTAGGGCAGGCCGAGCAGCGTCAGGGTCGCTTCCACCGGCACACTGCCCGATCCTGCGGCGCCATAGAGCGTAAAGGCTTTATCCACATTCCGCTCCCAAGATTGTGTGGCCCGCGACATCAAGCACACTAGATTTGGTGTCGTGGCCTCCGATAACCTTATCGGACTGTCCGACAATATCGATTCACGCCCGCGCTATCCGGAGTTCCGCCTTGGCCAAGCTTATCACGCCCCAGACCCCCGGCCTGCTGACCCCCTCGGGCGCCTACAAGCCGTTCCGCTATCCCTGGGCCTACGACTTCTGGAAGAAGCAGCAGCAGGTCCACTGGATGCCCGAAGAGGTGCCGCTGGGCGAGGACTGCAAGGACTGGGCGGCCAACCTCAACGACAAGGAGCGCAATCTGCTGACGCAGATCTTCCGCTTCTTCACCCAGTCGGACATCGAGGTCGCCGACAACTACATGGAAAAATACGGCCGGGTGTTCAAGCCGACCGAAGTGAAGATGATGCTCTCCAGCTTCGCCAACATGGAGACCATCCATATCGCCGCCTACGCCCTGCTGCTGGAGACCATCGGCATGCCGGAGAGCGAGTTCGGCGCCTTCATGGAATACGAGGCCATGCGCGCCAAGCATGACTTCATGCAGCAGTTCGGCGTCGAGACGAACGCCGACATCGCCCGCACCCTGGCCATGTTCGGCGGCTTCACCGAAGGCCTGCAGCTGTTCGCCAGCTTCGCCATGCTGATGAACTTCCCGCGCTTCAACAAGATGAAGGGCATGGGCCAGATCGTCAGCTGGTCGGTGCGCGACGAGAGCCTGCACTGCGAAGGCATCATCAAGCTCTACCACGCCTTCAACGCCGAGACCGGCGCGGTGACCAAGGCGGTCGCCGACGACATCGTCGCCTGCTGCGAGACCGTGGTCGGCCTGGAAGACCGCTTCATCGACCTGGCCTTCGAGGCCGGCGAGATCCAGGGCATGACCCCGGAAGACATCAAGCTCTACATCCGCTTCATCGCCGACTGGCGCCTGCGGCAGCTGAAGCTGCCGGAAGTCTACGGCATCAAGGAAAACCCGCTGCCCTGGCTGCAGTCCATGCTCAGCGGCGTCGAACACGCCAACTTCTTCGAGGCCCGCTCGACGGAATACTCGAAGGCGGCGACCAAGGGCCAATGGCACGGCGCCGAGGGCGTCTGGGGTCAGTTCGACAACCTGATGGCCAAGCGCAACGAGAACCTGCTTCCGGCGGAGTGATCTTTAGCCCGTCATCCCGGACGGCCCGCAAGGCCGATCCGGGACCCAGGGGCCGCCGACAGCGATGTCGGCGGCTTCCTTGGTTGAGCCCGGTCCTCTGGGTCCCGGCTCTACGCGACGCTACGGCCGGGATGACGGATCAGGTGGGACCGCTATGGTACATCGATGACCTACGACACCCTCCGCCTCGACACCCCCGCCCCCCACGTCCTGCGCGTCGCCTTCAACCGGCCCGACGTCCGCAACGCCCTCAACACCCAGATGGCGCGCGACGTCCTGGCCCTGTTCCAGGGCCTGATCCTCGATCCGGCCGACCACCGCTGCATCGTCCTGACCGGAACCGGCGATGCGGCCTTCTGCGCCGGCGGCGACCTGAAGGAGCGCAACGGCATGACCGATGCGGCCTGGAGCGCGCAGCATGTGCTGTTCGAACAGGCCTTCTACGCCCTGATGGCCTGCCCCATCCCGGTCATCGCCGCGGTCAACGGCGCGGCCTTCGGGGGCGGGGCCGAGTTCGCCCTGGCCTGCGACTTCATCCACGCCGCCGAAAGCGCCCGCTTTGCCCTGACCGAAACCCGGCTCGGCATCATTCCCGGCTGCGGCGGCACCCAGAACCTGCCCCGCGCCGTTGGGGTGCGGCGGGCCAAGGAACTCATCCTGACCGGCAAACCCTTCAGCGCGGCCGAGGCCCACGACTGGGGCATGGTCAACACCGTCTGGCCGGCCGAGGGCCTGATGGACGGGGTGCTGGCGGTGGCCGCCGCCATCGCCGCCGGTGGACCCATCGCCGTGCGCCAGGCCAAGCGGGCGATGACCCTGGGGATCGAGGCCGACCTCGGGACGGGCCTCGCCCTCGAGGTCGAGGCCTATAACCGCACCATCCCGACCAGCGACCGGCGCGAGGGCGTGGCCGCCTTCAACGAGAAGCGTCCGGCCCGTTTCACCGGCGCCTGACCGCTCGCCGCGAGCGGGAATACGGTACACAAACCGTTAACACCCTGCCCAAAATCGGTTTAGGCTCTTGCCGGGCGGATTCAGGGGAGGATCGGGGCCATGGGCGCGATCTACGGCGATAACGACGACAATCTGATCTTCGGCGGCGCGGGCGACGACAAGGTCTACGGCCAGGGCGGCTCGGACGAGATCTATGGCGACGACGGCAACGACTACATCGTCGGCGGCGACGGCGACGACTATCTGGCCGGCGAGGGCGGCGACGACACCCTGCTGGGCGGCGCCGGCAACGACATCCTGGTCTCCTGCGGCTGCGGCGTCGACAAGCTGGACGGCGGGGCCGGCGACGACGTCGTCGTCCTGCTGGATGGCGCGCCGAGCCTGCTGCGCGGCGGCGACGGCAACGACACCCTGCTCATCTCCGGCTTCGTCACCCTGTCCAGCTTCGGCTCCGGCAACGGCTTCGAACAGATTTCCGCGGTCGGCCTGATCTACGGCACGGGCGGGAACAACACGCTCGATTTCAGCGCCGTGGTTCCCTTCCAGACGTACAACTTCGGCGTCTACGTCGACGGCCTGGAAGGTGACGACCGCATCTCCGGCACCCTGCGCGACGACCTGCTGCTCGGCGGCGACGGCAATGACCGCATTAACGCCGGCGCCGGCCTCGACAACCTGCTCGGCGAGGATGGCAATGATGTCCTGCACGGCGGCGGCGATGCCGACATCATCGACGGCGGCGCCGGCCAGGACGCCCTGTACGGCGACGCGGGCAATGACGAGATCGACGGCGGCGAAGACAACGACAGCATCGACGGCGGCGACGGCTCCGACGTCCTCTACGGCTGGCTGGGCGACGACAAGCTGATCGGCGGCCTCGGCAACGACAAGCTCTACGGCGAGGACGGCAATGACGTGCTGATCGCCGGCGGCGGCGCCGACTCCCTCGATGGCGGGGTGGGCGACGACTATGTGGTCGGCGGCGAGGAGAACGACACGGTCCTTGGCGGCGATGGCGCGGACGTCGTCGACGGGGCCGGCGGCGCCGACACCGTCAAGGGCGGCCTCGGATCCGACTACCTCTACGGCCGGGCGGGCAACGATATCCTGGTCGGCGAGGCGGGCGACGACTTCCTCGTCGGCGGCGCGGGCAAGGACAGCCTGACCGGCGGCAACGGCGCCGACATGTTCGTCTTCTACGCCGGCGATCTGGACGCCAACGTCGCCAACACCGACCTGGTCACCGACTTCAAGGCCGCCCAGGGCGACCGGCTCGACTTCTCGAACATCGACGCCGACACCACGGTCGGCGGCGACCAGGCCTTCGTGATGGTCGGCGCCTTCAGCAAGGGGGCCGGCGAGGTGGTGCGGTCCTATGACGGCGGCATCAACCGCACCGTCTTCCGCTTCTTCACGGACGGAGACGGCGTCGCCGATTTCGCGCTTGTGGTTAACGGAAATGTCACTTCAGGTTGGTTGCTGTAAGGTGTTGCTCTCGCCGCCTGTCGACTCAGGGGCGAGTGTAGCGCGACTGGACACCGGAGGGCCGCGATACCGGCACACTGCCCTCGATATCACGCCGGCATGATGAGGCCGCGCCGGATGGCGCGCCAACAAGGTTGAAAACAAGATGGCGAACTTCTTCGGCGACGCGACCGACAACACCCTGACCGGCGGGCCCGGCGACGACAAGATCCTGGGGTATGACGGCAACGACATCCTCGACGGTCTGGGCGGCGACGACATCATCCAGGGCGGCAACGGCGACGACAGCATCGACGGCGGCACGGGGACCAACCGGCTGTCGGGCGGGGCCGGCAACGACACCATCGTCTCCAACGGCATCGACGATATCGACGCCGGCGACGGCAACGACTACGTGCGCCTGGTCGGCGACGACGTGATCACCCGCCTGGTCGGTGGCCTGGGGACCGACACCCTGGTGCTGGAAAGCGCCGTGACCATCGACTATTTCGCGGGCAACGGCTTCGAGCTGTTCGACTACGTCAACGGTTCGATCAGCGGCGACAGCGGCAACAACACGTTGAACTTCAGCAGCCTGATCTCCTACAAGTCGATGGGTCTGATCGTTAACGGCGGCGGCGGCGACGACCGCGTCACCGGCACGCTCCGCAACGACCAGCTGTCGGGCAACGACGGCGCCGACCGCATTGTCGGCGGCGCCGGGCTCGATACGCTCTCGGGCGGCGCCGACAACGACTACCTCTACGGCGGCGACGACGCCGACACCCTGAACGGCGAGGACGGCGCCGACGTGCTGTACGGCGAGGCCGGCAACGACACCCTGAACGGCGGCATCGGCGCCGACAGCCTGGACGGCGGCATCGGCAGTGACTTCCTCTATGGCGGCGTCGGCGACGACAAGCTCCAGGGCGGCCTCGGCAACGACAAGCTCTACGGCGAGGACGGCAACGACGTCCTCATCGCCGGCGGCGGCTCCGACACCCTCGATGGCGGGGCGGGCGATGACTATGTCGTCGGCGGCGACGAGAACGACACCGTCTTCGGCGGCGACGGCGCGGACTCCGTGGACGGGGCCGGCGGCGCCGACACCGTCAAGGGCGGCGCGGGCGACGACTACATCTATGGCCGGGCCGGCAACGACATCCTCGCCGGCGAAGCCGGCAGCGACCATCTGGTCGGCGGCCTGGGCAAGGACACCCTCACGGGTGGGGCCGGCGCAGACTTCTTCGTCTTCTACAACGGCGACCTGGTGGCCGACATCGCCAACACCGATCGGGTCACCGATTTCAAGGCCGCCCAGGGCGACCGGCTCGACTTCTCCAACATGGACGCCAACACCAACCTGGCCGGCAACCAGGACTTCACCCTGGTCGGAGGCTTCAACGGCACGGCTGGCCAGATGACCCGCATCTATGACGGCGGCGTCAACCAGACCGTCTTCCGTTTCGACGTGGACGGCGATGGAACCGCCGACATGGCGCTGGTCGTCAATGGCCAGGTGACCTCGGGTTGGCTGCTCTGATCCTCGCCAACGGCGGGACGTAAAAAAAAAGGGGCGGGACCATCGCGGTCCCGCCCCTTTTCGCTGCCCGCATCGCCGCTCGGCGTCGGGCGGCCCCCCTTCAGGCCGATGTCAGAGCAACCAGTCGCCGACTTCGCCGCGGACGTCGCCGTTGATCTTGACCTGGTAGTCGGGCCGGCCGTCGCCGTTGATGTCGATCCGCACCAGGGTCTGGTCGGCCGCATAGGTCAGGGTCATCTGGCCGGCCGCCTTGGTGAAGCCGGACACCACCGACAGGGTCCCGGAATAGGCCCCCGAGAAGTCCATGGTGTCGCCTTCCAGGGCGCTGAAGTCATAGATGATGTCGGTCTCCAGGCCGGCGGCGAAGGCATGGGCGACGACGAAGGTGTCGGCTCCGGCCCCGCCGCGCAGGTGGTCGCCGATCTCGCCGCCGATGATGACGTCGTCGCCGTCGCCGCCGTTGATGGTGTCGGCGCCCGAACCGCCGTTCAGGGTGTTGGCCCCGGCGTTGCCCTGCATGTTGTTGGCCAGTTCGTTGCCGACCGCGTTCAGGTCGCCCGTCCCCTGCAGCTGCACCGCCTCGACGTTGGCGGCCAGGCTGGTCAGGCTGACGAAGGTGCGGACGATGTCATAGCCGCCGTCGGCCGCCTCGGTGACCACGTCCTGGGTGCTGTCCACGATGTAGACGTCGTTGCCCAGGCCGCCGGCCATCCCATCGACGCCGTCGCCGCCGTCCAGGTAGTCATTGGCGCCCCCGCCCAGCAGGTCGTCGGCGCCGTCTCCGCCGTACAGGTAGTTGGGGCCTGCGCCGCCATCGAGGAAATCGTCGCCGCCGTCGCCGTACAGCTTGTCCGCCCCGTCGCCGCCGTAGAGGTTGTCGAGGTCCAGGCCGCCGTACAGGGTGTCGTTGCCATCCTGGCCGTAGAGGCTGTTGAAGCCGTCGTAGCCGACGATGTAGTCGTTGCCGAGGCCGGCGGCGATAATGTCGTCGCCGATCGTCCCGTTCAGGTAGTCCTTGTCGTCCACCCCGTTGATGGTCAGCGTCGCGGTGCCCACCTCGCCGTTCTCCAGCGTATAGACCAGGACGTACTGCAGGCTGTTGTTGGTCGCGCCAGAGCCGGCGGCGCCGAGGTCGCGGGCATCCGAGCCGAGGATGACGCTGTACTGACCATCATAGCCCAGGGTCAGCCGGGTCCCGTCGTAGAAGACGTTCTCCTCGCCGACGGCGATGGACTGGCCGTTGACGGTGGCCTGGGCGATGACGAGCGCGTTGTCGACGTCGCTGTCGTTGCTGAGCAGGTTGCCGGTGACCGGCGCGTTGGCGTCGACCGTCTGGAAGTCGTCGACGACCACGGCCGCGTCGTCGACGCCGACGACGATGACGTCGATGGACGGCGTCGCGGGGCCCAGCAGGTACAGCTCGACGGCGCCCTGGTTCGGCGCAGCGATCAGGTCGAAATCGCCGTCGTTGTCGATATCCACCAGCACGGGCTGCAGGCCGGTGGCGAGGTTTTCGTTGTAGACATTGGTGATGGCCGTGAAGGCCGGGTTGCCGATCGTGCTGTCGTTTCGGAACACAACCGCGCTGTTTTCGCCGCCGCCGCTGATGAAGTCCAGATCGCCATCGCTGTCGATGTCGGCGAAGCTGACCGAACCGCCGCCGCCGTAGTTGACGAAGGCGCCGAGCGGGTTGGCCGCGCCCGTCAGTTGTACGAACCCGGCCCCGCTGCCGGCGAAGAATTCGAACCGTCCGCCGCCCCGGGCCACGACAAGATCGACGAAACCGTCGCCGTCCACATCCGCCAGTCCCGGCGCGGCAAAGCTGTAGGT
>SDZP01000159.1 GCA_004144935.1 Caulobacteraceae bacterium
AGGCTGAACTGTAGGCCGACATGTAGGCTGAGGCGCTGCGAATGTAGGCCAATAGCGCTCCGTGCGGCCTACAGCGCCGGCACGCAGCACCGACCGCCATTTTCGGCCGTCAAGCTTCCGAGTCTGGTTTTTGAATTCAGGGTATGGCGCCGCTTTGCGGTCAGCCCCGCCCGACCTTGGCCATCAATTCGGCGGCGATGCCGGGCGGCACGAACTTACTGATGTCGCCGCCGAGCTTGGCGATTTCCTTGACCAGGCGGCTGGCGACGGCCTGGTGGCGGGGGTCGGCCATCAGGAAGACGGTCTCGATCTCGCGGTCGAGCTGCTGGTTCATCGCCGTCATCTGGAATTCGTATTCGAAGTCGGCGACGGCGCGCAGGCCGCGGACGATGATGCCGGCCCCGACTTCACGGGCGAAATGCATCAACAGGCCCTCGAAGGGCCGGATCTCGATCTCGGCGACCGATTTCAGATGTTCGGTCTCGCGGCGGACGGTCTCGACCCGCTCTTCCAGCGTGAACATCGGGCCCTTGGACAGGTTGATGGCGACGCCGATGACCAGCTTGTCCACCAGCTTCACGGCCCGGCCCATGATGTCCAGATGACCGTTGGTCATCGGGTCGAAAGTACCCGGATAGAGTCCGACTCTCGCCAAAGCCCGTCCCTCTTGCGCAAGTCACCAGCCCTTGCTGGGCTGGCGTTTGCTCGCTTCTACTCGGCGGACGGCGTCTCGTCGCCCCCGATTTCGCCTTCCGGCGAATCTTCGCCGCCGCCGGCCTCGGCCAGCCGCTCGACGCCGACGACATGCTCGTCCTTGCCGGTGCGGAAGACGATGACGCCCTGGGTGTTGCGGGCGGCGATGCGGATCTGGGCGACCGGGCAGCGGATCAGCTGGCCCTGGTCGGTGACCAGCAGCAGCTCGTCCGACTGCTCGACCGGGAAGGCGGCGACCAGCTTGCCGCCCTTGCGGGTGAGGTCCTGGGCCATCAGGCCCTGGCCGCCACGGCCGGTCTTGCGGAAGTCATAGGCGCTGGACCGCTTGCCGATGCCCTCGGTCGACATGGTCAGCAGGGTTTCCTCCGCCGCGCCAAGCTCGATGAAGCGTTCCGGCGACAGCTGGGTGTCGCTGACGGCCTCTTCCTCGTCGGCCGGGGCCTCGGCTGCGTCTTCGCCCTCTTCGCCGCTGGCGGCGCGAAGGAGCGCTCGCGACTGCTTGAGGTAGGCGACGCGCTCGTCGGGCGTGGCTGGCACGTTGCGCAGGATGGCCATGGAGATGACCACGTCGTCGCCCTGCAGCCGGATGCCGCGCACGCCGGTGGAATCGCGGCTCATGAAGACGCGGACGTCATCGGCCTCGAAGCGGATGGCGCGGCCGTTGGCGGTGGTCAGCAGCACGTCGCTGTCGCTGGTGCAGAGGCCGACGCCGACGATGGCGTCCTTGCCGTCCAGCAGCTCGGGATCGAGCTTCATGGCGATCTTGCCGTTGCGGTTGATCTGCACGAAGTCGCTGAGCTTGTTGCGGCGGACGTTGCCGCTGCGGGTGGCGAACATGACGTCCAGGGTGTCCCAGGTCGCCTCGTCTTCCGGCAGGGTCAGAATCGAGGTGATGGTCTCGCCCTGCTCGATGGGCAGCAGGTTGACGAAGGCCTTGCCGCGCGAGGTGGGCGTGCCGAGCGGCAGCCTCCAGACCTTCAGCTTGTAGACCTTGCCGCCGGAGCTGAAGAACAGCATCGGGGCGTGGGTGGAGGCGGAGAAGACGCGGGTGACGGCGTCCTCGTCCTTGGTCGCCATGCCGGAGCGGCCTTTGCCGCCGTGCTTCTGGCTGCGGTAGGTCGAGAGGGCCGTGCGCTTGACGTAGCCGCCGTGGGTGACGGTGATGACCATCTCCTCGCGGGGGATCAGGTCCTCGTCCTCGATGTCGCCGTCGCCGTCGATGATGGTGGTGCGGCGCGGCACGGCGAACTTTTCGCGCACCTCGACCAGTTCCTCGCGAACCACACGCATGATGTTGGCGCGGTCGGAGAGCAGCTCCAGCAGTTTGGCGATCGTGCCCGACAGGTTGCTGGCTTCGTTGAAGATTTCGTCGCGGCCGAGACCCGTCAGGCGCGACAGGGTCAGGGCCAGGATGCCGCGCGCCTGTTCGTCGGTCAGGCGGATGGTGTCGCCCTCGACCTTGGTGCGCGGGTCCTGGATCAGGTCGACCAGGGGCATCATGTCGCCGGTCGGCCAGGCCTTGGCGACCAGGCGCTCGCGGGCCTCGGCCGGGTCGACCGAGCTGCGGATGATGGCGATGACTTCGTCGATGTTGGCCACGGCGATGGCCAGGCCGACCAGGGTGTGGCCCCGGTCGCGGGCCTTGCCCAGCTCGAACTTGGCCCGCCGGACGACGACTTCCTCACGGAACTCGACGAAGCAGGTGAGCAGCTCGCGCAGGCCCATCTGCTGCGGCCGGCCGCGGTTGAGGGCCAGCATGTTGACGCCGAAGCTGGTCTGCACCGAGCTGAAGCGGTGCAGCTGGTTGAGCACCACCTCGGGGGTGGCGTCGCGCTTCAGCTCGATGACGACGCGCATGCCCTGACGGTCGCTCTCGTCGCGCATCTCGCCGATGCCCTCGATGCGCTTTTCGCGCACCATCTCGGCGATACGCTCGATCAGGGCAGCCTTGTTCACCTGATAGGGCAGCGAGGTGAAGACGATGGCCTCGCGGTCCTTGCGGACGGTCTCGATGCTGGAGGCGCCGCGCATGATGACGCTGCCGCGGCCGCCGATCAGGGCCTGGCGGGCGCCGGAGCGGCCGACGATCTCGCCGCCGGTCGGGAAATCCGGGCCGGGCACGATCTCGAGCAGGGTTTCCAGCGACACGTCCGGGTCGTCGATCATCGCCAGGCAGGCGTCGACGATTTCCCCCAGGTTGTGCGGCGGGATGTTGGTGGCCATGCCGACGGCGATGCCGCCCGAGCCGTTGACCAGCAGGTTGGGAATGCGCGAGGGCAGGACGACGGGCTCTTTTTCCTTGCCGTCGTAGTTGTCCTTGAAGTCGACCGTGTCCTTGTCGAGGTCGGCGAGGATGGCCTCGGCCGCCCGGGTCATGCGGCACTCGGTGTAGCGCATCTGGGCCGGGGGATCGTTGTCGACCGAGCCGAAGTTGCCCTGGCCGTCGATCAGCATCAGCCCCATCGAGAAGGGCTGGGCCATGCGCACCAGGGCGTCGTAGATCGATTGGTCGCCGTGGGGGTGGTACTTGCCCATGACGTCGCCGACGACGCGGGCGCATTTGACGTACGGCTTGTCGTGGGTGTGGCCCTGCTCGCTCATGCTGAACAGGACGCGGCGGTGGACGGGCTTGAGGCCGTCGCGGGCGTCCGGCAAGGCGCGACTGACGATCACGCTCATGGCGTAATCGAGGTAGGATTTTCTCAGTTCGTCCTCGATGGCGATGGGGCTGACTGCGCCCCGCCGGCTGTCATCGGGCGGCGTGTGGTTTTCGTCGGTCAAGGAGAGGGGTAATCCGTTGGTGGGAGCCTGTGGAATCGGCTCGGAACGTCTGGGTCTTTGTTAGCATTTGATGACTGGCGGCGCCACCCGCGCGGGCCTGTTTCACACCCTGGGAGTCCTGAAAATGCGTGGTTTTCTGATCGTTTGCGCCGGTTTGGCGATGGCCGGCGCCGCCGTGGCGCAGCCGGCTTCGGTGAGCGTGGCCCTGAAAGGTCCCAAGGGCGAGGATATGGGCAAGGCGACCCTGACCGAGGCCCCCAAGGGGGTGGTGCTGAAGATCGAGGCTAAGGGGCTGACGCCCGGCTGGCACGGGCTGCACTTCCACGAGAAAGGCGATTGCTCGAGCGCCGACTTCAAGTCGGCCGGCGGCCATGTGCATGGCGGCGCGACCATGGTGCACGGCCTGCTCAACCCCGACGCCAACGAGGCCGGCGACCTGCCGAACCTTTACATCGGGGCCGACGGGACCGGTGCGGCCGAGGTGTTCAGCCCCTGGACCTCGCTGAGCGGCGCGGGCTCGCGCACGGCGCTGCAGGACAAGGACGGATCGGCGGTTGTGGTGCACGCCAAGGCCGACGACCACATGACCCAGCCGATCGGCGGGGCCGGCGACCGGGTAGCCTGCGCGGTCGTCAAATAGCGTTCCTTCCCCCGCTGGTCGGGAGAGGGATTTCACGCAGGACGGAGGTCGAGCTTCATCAGCAGTTCGTCGACGTAGCCGTCGCCGATCTTCAGGGAACGGTGGTCCAGCCCGTAGTCCTCGAAGCCGAAGCGACGGTAGAGGGAGATGGCGGTGGCGTTGTGGGCGCTGACGGTCAGGAGCAGGTCTTCGACCTGGCCGCGGGCCTGTTCGATCACGGCGGCGATCAGCCGCTCGCCGACGCCGAGGCCGCGCGCGGCGGGATCGACGTAGATGCCCCAGATGACGCCGCGATGTCGCGTCTTCACCGAGGTCGCCCTGCGCAGGCCGGCGATGCCGATCAGGGCGCCGTCCCGTTCGCAGCCGGCGACGTAATTGGCCTCCAGGGCCTCGGCGGTGGTCGCCAGCGGACGATCGGCCTCCTCCTCCCAGGAGGAACCGAAGGCGTCGGGGTGCAGGCGCAGGCCGGCGAGGCGCAGCGCCTGATAGGCGCCGGCGTCGCCGCCGCGAAGTCGCCGAACCTGGAGCACCGTCCCCTCCCCTTTGCCGTCGCCGGCGAGCCTAGGGACCGGCGGGCGTGGCGGCAACGCTCAGGTGGCGCTGGAGGCCTGTTGCGCCGCCCGCCGCTCCGACAGCGCCACCAGGGCGACGCCGGCCATGGTGGCCAGGCCGCCGCCGACCAGCTGCGGCGTGATCCTGTCGCCCATGAAGACGATGCCGATCGTGCAGCTGACCAGCGGGGTGAGCAGGAACCAGGGGGTGACCCGGCCAGCCTCTCGCCGCTGGACCAGCCAGAACAGCAGGGCGGTGGCCCCGACCGTCGAGGCGACGGCGGCGAAGATGACCAGCGACCAGACGAAGGGGCTGGCGGCCTGGGCCCGCTGGACCACGTCCGGCTCGAAGGCGAAGGAAGCCGCCAGCAGCACCGGGGCGGCGGCCAGGGAGGTGAGACCCTGCATCTTCAGCGGCCGGATGCCGGGGGCGCGGCGCATCAGCACGGTGGCCAGGGCCCAGAGGGCGCTGGCGAAGATGCCGATCGCGATGCCCGGCAGGTCGGCGGCGCCGTGCGGATCAAGGCTCATCCAGACGACGCCGGCGAAGGCGATCAGCATGCCGGCAATGGCGGCGCGCGGCATGCTCTCCTTGAGGATCAGCCAGGCCGCCAGGGCCGTCATCGGGATCCACAGCTGCAGCGCCACGACGATGGGGCTGAGGTTATGGACCATGGCGAAGGCGATGTAGACGAGGCCGAAATGCAATGGCCCTGCCAGCATCACCAGCGGCAGCACCTGGCGCCAAGGCGGCCAGGGCGGGCGCAGGAAGGGGATCAGGCAGACCAGGGCCACCAGGAACCGCATGCCGCCCATGAACAGTGGCGGCAGCGCCTCGGTGGCCAGCTTGGCGGCGGCGTTGTTAAGCCCCCAGACCAGGATGATGCCGAAGATCGCCGCCCATTCGGGGCCGGTGAAGGGGGTTCTGGAGGAGTTGCTCACGAGGCCTCCGGCTTGACATGTACATGTGCCGAGGTCAACATGTACATATGGCCAAGATCACCCTGACCGAGCTGCGCAAGGACCTGTTCCGGCTGGCCGACAGGGCGCTGGAGACAGGTGAGCCGGTGGTCATCGAGCGAAACGGCAGGACCATGGTGCTGATGGAGGCGGGCAAGCCATTCGAGGCCGCGCCGGCGCAGACTCATGCCGAACGGGTCCGCGCGCTCCTGGCATCGCCGTCTCCTTTTCCGCCCATGAATCTGTCGCTGGAGGAGATGGCGGGCGGTGGGGGATACGACTGGTCCCCGGACGACACCGTCTGACCGGTGTTTCATCTCGACACCAACGTTATCGTCTGGCTCTCAGGACACCAGGCCCATCGGCTTTCCCGTGCTGGGCTGACGGCCATCGAAACGGGACCGGTGCGGATTTCGCCCATGGTCATGCTCGAGCTCCAGTACCTGCGCGACATAGGGCGGCTGCCGGCCGAGCCGGATGCGATTTTTCGACACCTTGAAGGAAGGATTGGACTGGCGCTGACCGACACGCCCTTCGCGGCTGTCCTTGCGCAGGCCCGGCGGATCGACTGGACACGCGATCCATTCGACCGCCTGATCGTGGGCGCGGCGCTGGCCGAGGGCGTTCCGCTGGTCAGCGCCGACCGGCACATCCTTCAGCACCTGCCCAGCGCCATCTGGTAGCCGGGCAGGCCAGGTTTTAGCCTAGAACGGGATCTCGTCGTCCAGGTCGGCGCTGAAGTCTTCGCTGGGGCCCGACTGCTTGTTGCGCTGGCCGCCGCCGAAACCGCCGCCACCACCGCCGCCCGAGTAGCCGCCGCCGTAGTCGCTGTCGCCACCGCCGCCGCCGGCCGAGGCGCCGCCGCCATCGCGACCGCCGAGCATGGTCAGCTCACCGCGGAATTTCTGCAGCACGATCTCGGTCGAGTACTTCTCGACGCCGGCCTGGTCGGTCCATTTGCGGGTCTGCAGCGCGCCCTCGATGTAGATCGTCGAGCCCTTCTTCAGGTACTGCTCGGCCACCTTCACCAGGTTCTCGTTGAAGATCACCACCCGGTGCCACTCTGTCTTTTCCTTGCGCTCGCCGCTGTTGCGGTCGCGCCATTGTTCCGATGTGGCCAGCGACAGGTTCACCACCTTGTCGCCATTGGGAAGATTGCGGACTTCCGGGTCGCGACCGAGGTTGCCGACCAGAATGACCTTGTTGACGCTGCCCGCCATGGGGGTTCTCCATCTCGCCCGGCGACCATCCGCGCCGGAATCCGAAGCGGACCCTAGACCCCGTTAACGATTGGGGCAAGAACAAAGTTCTCTGTTTGTTCTGATTTGGCCGTTGTTGTCCACAGCAGAGTTTCGCCTGCCGTTCGCCGAACCGATCAGTTGCTGGGCATGGCCCCGGGCTGGGCCAGACGGCCGTCGCCGGTGCGTTCGAGCAGCAGGAACTGGCCGCCGTTCCACTTGGCGCGGCGGAAGATGCCGCGCGGATTGACGATCAGGAAGCTGCCCTGGTAGGCGCCGATCAGCTCGCGGTTGGAGCCGCCCATACGCAGGAAGGTGACGCGCATCTTCTCAAGCTCGGCGGCGCAGTACTCGATCTGCGGCACGCCACGCTTGACGACATTGTACTTGAAGGTCTTGCCGTCCTTGGTCACCGCATGAAAGCAGACGCCCTGGTCGTAGGGCGCCTCCGGCACCTTGTCGCAGGCGGAAAGGCCAAGGGCGGCGGACAGGACGGCGGCGAGCGCCAGGACGGGCTTTGACATACCTAAATTCTCGTCCTGAAGCCGGAGCGGGTCAACCCGCCGCGTCGATGTTGCAGTTGCGATCCTGGCGGACCAGCGTGCGGAAGCGACGGTTGTCGTCGCTGATCTCCACCTTGCCGGGCACCAGGCGGAGGGTCTGCTGGCCCCAGCGGCCGTAGGTGGCGCGGCCCGGGCGCTCGCACTGGCCGGCGTAGAGCCGCTGAACGCAGGCGTTGAGGCTCATGGTCTCGAGCTTGCTCCAGGTCGCGTCGGCGTATCGCCAGCAGGCGCTGCCGTCGGCGACCGGGGTCGGCGCGGGCGTCGGGACGGGGCCGGCG
>SDZP01000570.1 GCA_004144935.1 Caulobacteraceae bacterium
GTCCTGCTCGTCCTCGGGGCGTTTGGCGGCGATGTAGGGCGGCAGGGGCATCTCGCCGACGCCGGCGACGGCGAGGTCGAGATCGACGCCGCTGAGCTCGAAGGCCAGGGTCAGCTCGCCGCCCTCGCCCTTGTCGACGACGTCGGCAGCGACAGTGGTCAGGGCGCAGGCGCGGTCTTCCTTGTGGCCGAACAGGATGCGGTCGCCGACCTTCAGCCGCTTGCCGGGCCGGGCGAAGGCGGTCCAGCGGTTGGGCGCCAGGCGGCGATGCAGGATGGCCTCGACCCGGACCTCGGTCTCCTCGCGGCGGCGCACGCCGAACAGCCGGGCCGGGATCACCCGGGTGTCGTTGAAAACCAGGGCGTCGCCGGGTTGCAGCAGCGAGGGCAGGTCGCCGACGGTGAGGTCTTCCAGGCCCTCCGGCGGGCGCACGACCAGCAGCCTGGCCGATTCGCGCGGATTGGCCGGGCGCAGGGCGATGCGGGCTTCCGGCAGGTCGAAGTCGAAGTCGCTGACGAGCATGGCGGGGCGGATGCGGCCTTGGGCTGCCCACGTCAAGTCTCGCGGCAGGGGTTGCCGGTGGACACCGGCCGGCCGTCCGGCGCATGATCCCTTATCGGGCTGGGCTTTGCGAGAGTATCGATGCGCTTCACCACATTGGCGCTGTGCGCCGCCTCGGCGGCCCTGGCCCTGGCCGGCTGCAACCGGCAGGACAGCAAGCCCGCCTCCGCGCCGACGCCTGTCCCGGCGCCTGCCCCCGCCCCCTCTGCCGCCGCCAGCACCGCCAGGCCGCCGGTCAGCGGCTTCGCCCACAGCGGCAATTTCGACAACGCCGGCTACTACATGCCGACCCGTGACCTCCGCGTCGGGGCCTGGCAGCTGAAGACCATCGGGGTCGGGGCGATCAGCGACTTCTCGGCCTGGGAACAGGGCGACCGCACCTCGACCTTCGGGCCGATCCTGCTGGAATTCGACGACACCAGCAGCCCGCTGAAGCCCAATGACCTCGGCAACGAAGTGCATGCGGTCAGCGTCCGGGTGCTGCCCAGCGGCTACGCCACCGACGGCAAGACCCTGCGCTTCGCCGGCCTCGATCCCAGGCTTGGGCCGGTGACCTTCGAGGGCGCCTTCGATCCCGCCGCCATGGCCGAGGCCAAGGCCCAGGGCGCCAGCGAGGCGGCCGTGTTGACCGGGGTGCTGCAGGTCGGCGAAACCCGGATCGACGACGCGCGCTTTACCTTCTTTGCCGGTGAATGACGTTCAACAGGGGAACCCTAGTCCGATGAAAATGACACATATTGCGGCCGCGGCCGCTCTCCTCTGCGGCCTCGGCGGGGCCGTGGCCGTCGCTCAGCCGGGCGGCGGCTGGAACAGCGGCGGCGCCTATGATCCGGTGCCGGACGGCAGCTACCAGCGCAGCTGCCGCGACATCACCGTCCAGTACGGCACGCTCAGCGCCCGTTGCCTGGACAACCGCCAGAGCCTGCAGAGCAGCTCCATCTCGGTGCGCAGCTGCAGCGGCAGGATCGCCAACTACAACGGCTACCTGCGGTGCGAGGGCTGGAACGGCGGCGGCGGACCGGGTGGTCCGCCGCCGCCGTTCCAGCCCTCGCACCGCAGGTAGCCGTTGTAG
>SDZP01000571.1 GCA_004144935.1 Caulobacteraceae bacterium
CTCCACCCCCCGCTTCGCGGGCGGTCCCCCTCCCCCGTAAACGGGGGAGGATGGTGGGGCGGCGCCCGAATGCGCTAAACCGGCGCTCATGACCGTTTCCCCTGACGTCCTGCACGACCGCGCCGTCGAAATCCTGGCCACCCTGGTCGGCTTCGACACCACCTCGCGCCACTCCAACCTGGCGCTGATCGAGTGGGTGGAGGCCTATCTGGCGGGCCACGGCGTCGAGAGCCGGCGGGTCAGCAACGCCGACGGGTCCAAGGCCAATCTGATGGCCCGGATCGGGCCGGCGGCGCCGGGCGGGGTGATCCTGTCGGGCCACACCGACGTGGTGCCGGTCGACGGTCAGCCCTGGTCGAGCGACCCCTGGGTGCTGACCGAGAAGGACGGCAGGCTGTACGGCCGGGGCAGCGCCGATATGAAGGGCTTCATCGCCCTGGCGCTGGCGGCGGTCCCGGAGTTGACCAAGACGTCGCTGGAGCGGCCGGCCTGGCTGGCCTTCTCCTACGACGAGGAGATCGGCTGCCTGGGGGCGCCGGCGATGATCGAGGCCCTGGCCGCCGAGGAGCCGCCGCCCGCCCTGGCCGTGGTCGGCGAGCCGACCGGCATGGAGGTGGTCGGGGCCCACAAGGGCATCCTGTCGGCCAAGGTGACGGTGACCGGCAAGGAGGCCCACTCCAGCCAGACGCACCTGGGCGCCTCGGCCAACATGGCAGCGCTGCGGCTGATGGCCGATCTCACGGCCCTGGCCGATCGGCTGATCGCCGAGGCCGACACCGCCTCGCCGTTCGAGCCCGGGCACGCGACCCTGACCATCGGCCTGATCCAGGGCGGCACGGCGGTGAACATCCTGGCCCGAAAATGCAGCTTCAGTTTCGACCTGCGCAGCCCGCCGGACCAGGATCCGATCCGGCTGCTGGCCGGGTTCTGGGACCGGTGCGCGGCGATGGACGCCGAGCTGAAGGCGCGGTTCGAGGACTGCGGCGTGGAGTGGGAAATCTACAGCAACGTCCCGCCGCTGGCCCTGCAGGCGGGCGGCCCGGCCGAGGCCCTGGCCCGGCGGCTGGCCGGCGACAACGGTCCGTTGCGGGCGGTAAGCTATGCGGCGGAGGCCGGGCAGTTCCAGCGCGGCGGCTTCCCGGTAGTGCTGTGCGGGCCGGGCTGGATCGATCAGGCGCACCAGCCGGACGAATGGATCGAGATCGCCCAGATGCGCCGCGGGGCCGGCTTCATGGTGCGGCTGGTCGAGGCGCTGAGCGCCGACTGATCAGCTGAAGCAGAGCAGACCTAGCCCGACGATCCCTGCCGCGATGCGCCACCAGCCGAACGGGCTGAGGCCGTGCTTGTCGATGAAGCCCAGCATCCATTTGATGACCACCAGGCCCGACAGGAATGACACTACAAAGCCGATGGCGATCAGCATCAGGCCGTCCGGCCGGGCGAAGATGGCGTCGCGGCCTTCCAGGAAGTCGAGAGAGAAGGCGCCGATCATGGTCGGGATGGCCAGGAAGAAGCTGAATTCCGCCGCCGCCCGCCGCTCCATGCCCATCAGCACGCCGCCGACGATGGTGGCGCCCGAGCGCGAGACGCCGGGGATCATCGACAGACACTGAAGCAGGCCGACGCCGAGCGC
>SDZP01000160.1 GCA_004144935.1 Caulobacteraceae bacterium
CTGCCGTCCACCCCGGCCTTTGTCACGGCCATTCCGGGCACGGGCGAGTGCGACCCGGCGATGGACGGGGCCAGCCCGCAGATCATCAAGGCGCGCCTAGGACCCGGCCTCATGCTCTGGGGCGTCCAGTGCAGCAGCGGCGCCTACAATGTCGGCTACCTGTTCTTCACCAGCGACGAGCGCGGCGGCAACAAGCGCCCCGTCGCCTTCCCCTATGCCCCGGGCTCCAGCCAGCCGCAGACCCTGTTCGTCACCAACCCCGACTTCGACGCCGACACCCTGACCCTGTCGTCGTTCGAGAAGGCGAGGGGGATCGGCGACTGCGGCGCCCTGCTCAGCTGGGCCTGGACCGGCCAGCGCTTCGCCCTGATCAGCCAGGACCAGATGAGCGAGTGCAACGGCGTCGGCACGGAACACTGGCCCAGCCTCTACCGCGCCACCCCCGACCAGGCCGTGTCGCGATGAGCAAGCCGGTCGCCCTCGACCGCCAGACCCAGGAAATCCTCGAACGCAAGCTGCGCAAGCACCTGGCGGACGAGTACGGCTTCGAGCTCGGCCAGTTCGAAGCCCTCGACCTGCTCGACTGGCTGGCCGAGACCCTGGGCCCGCTCTGGTACAACCAGGCGCTCTACGACGCCCAGGCCGTCCTGCGGAAGCGGGCCGACGACCTGGTCGAGGCGGTGAGCGCGGTTGAGAAGCCGGTGAAGCTGTAGCGGTCGAAGCGGGCGTTCGGATGTCGGCCAAGGGCGGAAAGCGAACCTTCGCGGTTGTAGCGATGGGGTGAAAGCCGAAGACAGTAAAGCCGCACTAATAGCTTGCGCCGTCGATCATTCGACGCGGCAAGTCGCGCCACAATGAGGGTTCGAACATTCGAAGGTTGAGCCCCATCCGCCGATAGTCCGGATCGGTCGCCGTCCAGTGCGTCGTACAGCCACAGGTCGGGCAATGCCACAGGTCCAGTGCGCGGTCGCCCTGCTGGTAAGAAATGCCTTCCCCCTCCACCGTGACAGCGTCGGGAGGGCAATAATGCCATAGGCTGGCAGTGCGCCGACATACAGAGCAATTGCATTCGCAGGCTTGGGACGGCTCGTCGCGCAAGAGCAGCCGAATCCGCCCGCAGTGGCAACTTCCCTTATATTCGCTCATCCTCGTTGTTCCTCCATTTGAGCGGGCAGGACGGTTCATATTCGCTTGAGAGACAGCGACGAAGGTCCGCGTCCGACACTTCGCCTCCGCCCCTCGCGCGCCTCAGTCGAAACTGCTCGCCCGCTGACCGACCAGCGACACCTCGACCCGGCGATTGAGCCGCCGGCCGTCCGGCGTCCCGTTGCTGGCCACCGGAGACGCTTCGCCATGGCCGAACATCTGCATCCGGCCGGGGTCGACGCCCAGGGTCCTCAACGCGCCGGACACCGCGCGCGCCCGGTTGCGCGACAGGGTCAGGTTCGACGCGTCCGAGCCGACGGAATCGGTGAACCCATCGATCCTGATCCGCACGGAAGGATTGGCGTCCAGATAGTCGGCGAGGGGCTCAAGCCGCTCCGCCGCCCCGGGGCGCAGGGTGGCGCTGCCCGTTTGGAACAGCACGTCGTCGAGGCTGAACACGGCGCCATAGCGGCCGTCGCGCATGCGATAGTCGCGCATCCCGTCGCGGTTCCACTGGCGGTCGCCGCGCCGTCCGCGTTCGAAGCGGTCGCCCCGGTCGGCGCCGTCGCGGCCAGCTCCGTAGCCGCCGTCATTGTGGCGGCGATCCCAGTCGAACCGGCCCCGCTCGACGCCAGCTTCCGCCAGGAAGGCCTCGTTGGCGGCGCGCGCCTCGCGCGGGTTGATGCGGCCATTGTGATCGAAATCAAAATTACGCAGGACGAAGGCCTTGCCGCGCCGCGTCTCGCGGAGTTCGGGGACCAGAAGCGCCACCCCGCCGCCGGTGAGTTGATAGGCGCGGCGGTCGTCGTCGCGCCCACCATCCCAGTCCCATCGGCCCTGGGCCGCGGCAGGGCCGGCGAGTGGGGCGAGGGTGACGAGGGCGATAAACGCGCTGCCGAGGATCGAACGGGTGTGGGCCATGGCGGCTCTCCTGTTAGGGGGGCGTCACAAGGGGCCCGGTGGCTTGAACGCGCTGTGACGCCTTTCGACAGGCGACGTTCATCATAGCGAGGGCTGGACGGGACCAAGCCGTGCCTTGCCAGACCGGTTTGTCCCGGTTGGCTGCTTGCGCCCCGCTTCAGGCCGTTGGCTGTGCCTCGGCGGCGATCAGCGCGTCGTCGATCTCGTCGGCGCGCCGGGCGGCGGGGCGCTGCAGGTGGCGCTCCACATAGGTCTCGAAGGCCGGGCGCTTTTCGATCGTGCCGAAGTTCATCCCCCAGGACAGGTGGGACGCCAGGTAGAGGTCGGCGGCGGTGAAGCCGTCTCCCACAAGGTAGGCACGGTCTTTGACGGCTCCCTCGACCGCGCCCAGGACGTCGTCCATGGAGCCGAACCCCAGCGAGCGGCTTTGATCGGTTGTCGGTTCCAGGTTCATCACCTTGGCGCCGACGGCCTGCTCGATCGGGCCGGCCCCGAAGAACAGCCAGCGATAGTAGGGGCCGCGCAGCGGACTGTGGACGGGGGGAGCGAGGCCGGCCTGTGGGAAGGCGTCGGCGAGGTAGGCGCAGATGGCGGCGCACTCGGTGACGACCACCCCGTCATGGACGATGGCCGGCACCTTGCCCATCGGATTGATGGCGCGGTAGTCGGCGGCCTTCGCGTCTGCCGTCTCCCAATGCAGAATCCTGGCCTCATAGGGCAGGCCGACCTCTTCGAGCATCCAGCGGATGATGCGGCCGCGCGACATGGGGTTGGTGTAGAAGACGAGGTTGGACATGGCCGGCTCCCGGTTGATGGCCACACCCTATCCGCAGGCTGCTGACAGGGGTGTGGCAGCAGCCGTCACCGGCCGGCGGCTCCGTTCATGATGTTGGCTCGGGGGCCGACGCGGCCGGGTCACGACGCCTCGTGGCTCATGGCGGCGACCGCATGCTCGGCGCCAGGCGGAAGGCGGCCCTCGGCCTTCCGTTCGCTGTAGCGGTCCACCAGGTAGTCCGAGCGGTCCCGGGTCAGCAGGGTGAACTTGAACAGCTCTTCCATCACATCGACGATCCGATCGTAATAGGGCGAGGGCCGCATGCGGCCGTCGTCATCGAACTCCTTGTAGGCCATGCCGACGGAGGACTGATTAGGGATGGTGATCATCCGCATCCAGCGGCCCAGCAGGCGCAGGGTGTTGACCGTGTTGAACGACTGCGAGCCGCCGCTAACCTGCATCACAGCCAGGGTCTTCCCCTGCGTCGGCCGGACGCTGCCGATGGCGAGCGGGATCCAGTCGATCTGCGCCTTCATGATGCCGGTGATGGCGCCGTGCCGCTCCGGACTGCACCAGACCTGGCCTTCGGACCATTCGGATAGCGCGCGCAGCTCCCGCACCTTGGGATGATCGGCCGGCGCGGCGTCGGGCAGCGGCAGGTCGCGGGGATCGAAGATTCGCGTCTCGGCGCCGAAGCCCCGCAGGATGCGCGCCGCCTCCTCCACCGCGAACCGGCTGAACGACCGCTCCCGAAGCGATCCGTAGAGCAGCAGGATGCGCGGTTTATGGGTCGAGACGACGCGCGGCTCCAGCGTCTCCAGGGTCGGCCGGTCCAGGAAGCGGGGCTCAAACTGCGGGGTGTCACTCACGAACGGACCTTTCGGATCAACAGGTGTCTTCACGTATTCGCATTATTCAACTAGCTTTGAAATATGGATCGCCAAGCCGTCGTCGCCAGCCTGTCCGCCCTCGCGCACGAGGGCCGGCTCGACATCTTCCGTCTGCTCGTGAAGGCCGGCCCGCAAGGCACGCCGGCCGGGGAGATCGCGCGCCGGCTGGCGGTCATGCCCAACGCCCTGTCGGCCAATCTCAAGGTGCTCAGCCATGCCGGCCTGATCGGCTCGCGCCGCCAGGGGCGCTCGATCATCTACCGGGCGAACTACTCGGCGATGACCGATGTGCTGGGTTTCCTGATGGAGGATTGCTGCGGCGGCGACGCCGCCATCTGTGGCCCGCTGGTCGAGATCGCCAACCGCGCGGCCTGCTGCGCCGAACCTCCAGGGCTCTGATCCGCCTATGCCTGACGCCAGCCTCGAACCCCCGCTGCTGAGCTTCAGCCTGGGTCGGCGTTTGGCCGCCGAGGCCCTTGGTACGGCGCTGTTGCTGGCCGTGGTGATCGGCTCCGGGGTGATGGGCGAGACCCTGGCGGGCGGCAACCTCGCCCTGGCCCTGCTCGGCAACACCCTGGCTACGGGGGCGGGCCTCGTCGTGCTGATCACCATCTTCGGCCCGCTGTCGGGGGCGCATTTCAACCCCGCCGTCAGCCTGGTCTTCGCCGTTCGCCGCGAGCTGTCCTGGCGGATCGCCGGGGCCTACATCCTCGCCCAGACGATCGGCGCCGTGCTGGGGGTCTGGACGGCCCACGCCATGTTCGCCCTGCCGATCCTGCAGGTCTCCGCCAGGCTGCGGGACGGACCGGCCCAGGGCCTGTCGGAACTGGTCGCCACCTTCGGCCTGGTCGCCGCCATCCTCGGCTGCAACCGCTTTCGGCCGCACTTCACGCCGGTGGCCGTCGGGCTCTACATCACCGCCGCCTACTGGTTCACGGCCTCGACCTCGTTCGCCAATCCGGCCGTCACCATCGCCCGGGCCTTGTCGGACACCTTCGCCGGGATCGCGCCGATGTCCGCGCCCCTGTTCATCGCCGCCCAGCTGGCCGGCGCGGCCCTGGCGGTCATTCTGTTCGGCTGGCTGCTCAGGGAGGACGCCCCCAATGACGCATGATTTCCCCATCACCATCTTCCACAACCCGGACTGCGGCACCTCGCGCAACGTCGTCGCCATGGTTCGGGCGGCGGGCTACGAGCCGTTCATCGTCGAGTACCTGAAGGTGGGCTGGACCGAGCAGCAGCTCCGCGACCTGGCCAGGGCGGCGGGCCTGTCCCTGCGCGACCTGGTCCGCGACAAGGGCACGCCGGCGTCGGCGACCCCGGCGTCCAGCAGGCCGAGTTCCGCCGCGGCGATGGTCGCCCACCCCGTCCTGGTCAACCGCCCCATCGTGACCACCCCGCTCGGCACGAAACTGGCGCGGCCCTCGGAGGCGGTCTTCGACCTGTTGGAGCGCAGGCCGGAAATCTTCACCAAGGAAGACGGGGAGCTCGTGGGACGGGGCGACGGCTAGCGCGAAGCCGCCGACAGAATCTTAGCCTTCGAAGCCCCAGCCTCCGCGCTGGCCCACCGCCATCGTCAAGGACAGGCGAAGCCTGACGCGCTCATGCCACGCCACCGGTCAGTGGGAGGCCAGCAGAGCCTTCCCCGCGGAGGTCCACCGCCCACCTCGGGCATGGGGACTGATCATCCCGTGTTCGACAAGCCGTTCCACGGCCTCCTCGCCGGCGCTGATGCACAGGTGGTCGAGGTCTCCGTCAGGAGCGCGGAGATACTGGTCGCACATCAGCGCGAGAGGCCGCAGCAGGCGCTTTTCGTTCTCGGTCATCCGATCCGGGTGGTCCGCGAAGGTGCTTTCATCGACGGAACGATGTGCAATCCGCCGATTACTGGCAAGCTCGTAGGAAACCAACGATCCCTCTCATGGACCATCGTGACGACCGATAGCAGGGGATCGGAGCAAACCTTCGCAGCCTACCAATTGGCCCGGACGCAATGCGCCGGGAGCGGTCGTACGAAGGAAATCCCCTGATCCCATGAGAGGAGGCTCACGCCTGGCTCTCATGATTTCAACAGCCAAAGGCAAGATGTTCAGCCATCCCTCAATACGGCCTCGGAAACCTGCGTATCCTCGAGCGAGCGCCAGGATCACCCCTCTCTTGGACATCAGGTGGCCCAGGGAATAGCCCTCTCGCCAGAGACGTAGCGCCCGTTTCCGATCGACAGGAACGCCATGGCCATACGCATACATGTAGGCCAGCGCGTCGTACGCCGGCGGATAGCTTCTTGCGACCGCCGCTTGCAGGGCCTCGATCGCTTCGCCGTACTGCTCCATTCGAGAATGAGCCAATCCCAGGCCATGCAGTCCACGTGTGGATCCGGACTCTACGGCGGCCTGATACCAGGCGACCGCGAGCGGAAGAGCCTGCTCATACCCCCAGCCCTTCATCATGCAGCCGGCCACCAGCAGCATGCTGTTGAGGGAGCCGCGATGGGCGAGGGCCTCTAACGCGTCCAGGCCATCGCGCCAGTCTGGCCCTAGCAGAAGATCGCGGGCCTGCGCGAACTCGGCGAAATAGGGATCGTTGCGACCGTCGACGCCGTCGAATGTCCCCATTGCCCCGATCATGTCCTCGTCGCCCAAGGGTCACCCGCACGAATTTGAGGACACGGTAGCGCACCTCCGGGCCAACTGCGAAGCCTTGGCCAAGCCTTCGCGGGTGTCTGAGGAGGGCGCGGGCTTAGCCTCGCCAACCCGACGCGGTGCTATGGGACGTCATCCAACGGCAGCCCTGTTCAAAAGCGGCATCCAGAGCGGCGCTGACCTCGAAGGTCGGGACGGTCCAATGGTGCGAAAAGTCTTCGTGCTCCAATACCTCGATGGACCAGAGGTGAACCGCGACGGTGTCCCCGACGGGCGGATCGAGGGAAATCTGGCAGCAGAAGTCCCCGCGCGAGAAGTAGGCGAACCGCGCTTCGTCGTTCCCGTTCTGCTTTAGAAGCTGCAGGTCATGCTTCTCGGCCCAACGATCCAGGGCGCTGTCGATCGCAGCATAAGACATGGATGACCTGCTATCAGACCGGCGCGGGGTTCAAGAGTATGGCGCGCAGGCAGACGTTGGTCACGCCTCGAAGGCGGGGCCACGTCCCCATCACGTGGCGCCCTGCATTCCAGACACGGGGAGCCTTGAGCCGCCTTTCGCCCTCTCCGAAACGCGCACGCTTTTCTTTTAGGCCGGGCGGCCCGCAGTATAATGGTCGCCGCTTCGATAGACGGTCCAGGGGGAACCGGCCGGCGACTCCTGCTAACGGAACCCCATGCCCACCCAGCTGCGCCTTGGCCTCTACTACTGCGCCATCTTCATCGGCACGGGCGCCAGCCTGCCCTACATGCCGGTGTGGTTCCGCGCCCAGGGCCTGAGCGGGGCGGAGATCGGGGTGATCCTGGCGGCGCCGTCGCTGGCGCGCATCATCATCTCGCCGGTCGCCGCCGTCTGGGCCGACGGTTTCCGCCTCCGGCGCACGCCGATGGTCATCGTCGGGGCGGTGGCGGCCCTGGCCTACGGTATCATCGGCCTGACCCATGGCTTCACCGCCTGGCTGCTGGCCTGGACCATCGCCGCCGCCATGCTCGGCACCCTGCCGTCGCTGGCCGACGTGATGGGCCTGCGGCTGTCGCGGCGGGAGGGGTTCTCCTATCCGGTCGCCCGCAGCCTCGGCTCGGTGGCCTTCATCGTCGCCAACCTCTGCGTCGGCGCCCTGCTGGGCTGGATGACTCCGGACCTGGTGCTGTTCTGGACCATCGGGGCGGCCGTCCTCGCCGCCGTCTTCGCCCGGCTGCTGTTGCCGGCCGAGCCGGTGCACGAGGGCGGGGAGGGGCCGCCGCGGTCTTCCCGCCTGCGCGGCCTGTCGGACCTGATGCGCAACCGCGGCTTCATGCTGGCGGTCGTCGGCTGCGGCCTGATCCAGGCCACCCACGGCT